>JBBQCQ010000197.1:0-6801 GCA_038318835.1 Gemmatales bacterium
CCCGGCGGGGGCTGGCGGGGGGGGCCCCCAAGACTCGCCCCGCCCTACAAATCTGGGAATCGTTGCATGAGAATCGTTGCTGCGCTCGCTTGGTTCGCCTTTCTCGCGGGTTCGTGTCCGGCCGCGGACCCGGTTGCCCCGCTGAAGAACGCGCACGCGCACAACGACTACGCCCACGAGCGGCCGCTTCTGGATGCGCTCGCCGAGGGCTTCTGTAGCGTCGAGGCGGATATTTTTTTGACGAAGCAAGGCCTGCTCGTCGCGCACACGATTCTCGACCTGAAGCCGGAGCGGACACTTCAGAAGCTCTACCTCGATCCGCTCCGCGAAAGGGCGAAGGCGAACGGCGGCCGCATCCACAAGGATGGCCCGACGATGTACCTGCTGATCGATGTGAAGACCGAAGCCAAGACCACGTATGCCACCCTTGCGAAGGTGCTGGCGGAGTATGCCGACATCCTGAGTGTCTCGCGCGAGGGGAAGCGCGACGAGAAAGCTGTGACGGTCGTCATCAGCGGCAACTGCGACCGCGAGGCGATCGCGGCCAAGAAAGTCCGGTATGCCGCCATCGACGGCCGACCGAAAGACCTGGAGGGGTCGTCGTCGGCAGACCTGATTCCGTGGGTGAGCGCGAGTTGGGAATCGCAATTCGAGTGGAAGGGCACCGGCCCCTTCCCCGCCGCGGATGACCGGAAGTTGCGAGCATACGTGACGAAAGCTCACGAGCAGAAACGACTCGTCCGCTTCTGGGCGACGCCGGACACGCCCGAGGCGTGGGCCGTCCAACGCGCCGCCGGAGTCGATCTCATCAACACCGATCACCTGCCCGAACTGCGGGAATTCCTGTCGAAGCCGCCGCACGCGAAGTAGTCCTGCCGCCCGCTCGTCAAAAGAGGTTCCGCAGGAACTCTTGCACTTCGTCCCACTGATCGGCGGCTCGTTCGAAATCGACCTGCATTCGCGTGACTGCCTCCGGTCGCGGGATCGCGTTCGGGAGATCGACCTTCACGGCTGGGTTGAGCGGAATCTGAAAGCCACCGCCCGCGGCAAGTTGTTCTTCGCGATTCAGCAAATAGTCGATCAGCTTCCGGCCGCCGTCGGGGTTCGGCCCCTTGCGAACGAGGGCGAGCGTGTTCGGGATGTACAGCACGCCCATGCGGGGGAACTCCGCGTTCGGCTCGCGGTCGGCGAAAATGAAAGCCACGGGTTTGCCCCGAGCCACTTCGATCATGGCATCGTCGGTATCGGTAAGGCCAACCGCGAAGTCGCCGTTCGCCACCCCCACGGCCACTTGCTTGTTGCCGGGCACGATCCGCACTCCATTCGCGTGCAAATCCTGGTAGAACGCCTTCGCCCGCACCGGCCCGAGTACCTCGAACAGGCACGCAGTCTGGGTGGCCGTCGTGCCGAAGAGTGGCTTGGCCATCGCCACCCGGCCCCGCCACTTTGCGTCGGTCAGGTCGAACAACCGCTTCGGCCGTTCGGCCTCCGCGACGAGGTTGGTGTTCACAATCAGCACCCGTGCCCGCGCCGCGAATGCCTGCCAAGTGCCGTTAGTGCTGCGCGTCCACGCTGGAAATCCGGCGGCGTTCGGCGAGGCATACGGATCGTACACGCCGGCCCGCGACAGGCGAATCGTGTTTAAGATTTCGTTGTTCCAGTGAACATCGCATCGCGGGTGCTCCCGTTCGGTCTGCAACTCCGCGGCAAGGCTGACCGACTTGTTCGCCTCGGTGTCGAACTTCGCCGCGAGGTGCAACCGGCTCTGCTGGCGGAAAGGGTCGAAAAGTGGCTCGGCGAACTCTCGATCCTGAGCCGAGTACAGTACGACGCGGTCGGCCGACTTCGTGCAGCCGATGGCAAGAAGAATCAGGAGTAGTTGGAGCGTTCGCATCAGACGTTGAAGATGTCTCGCACGTTGTCCCGCAGCAGGCGTTTGCCGAGGGCGACGGCTTCCGTCTCCGTGAGTGTGCCGGGGCGGACGAACTCGTCGGCGATCGTCTTCGCCAGGATGCGGCGGTACATGCCGTACTTCGGCAGCACGAATTCGAGCTTGTAGGCGTCCGAGTAGTAGCCGATGAGCTTCGTCTTCGGCACGCCCTGCAACCGCTCGCGCAGGTCGGCCCCGATGTACGCGGGGATGTTCGAGTACCACCAGTGGCCATTGGGCACCACGTTCGGGAAGATCCACGAGTACGCCACCAGTTCCTGATTCTGCCCGCTCGTCAGCACGCTGATCGGGAACGTCACCTCCGGAAAGGCGTTGAAAAGTTCGCGATACTGAATGAGCGAACAGCGGCGGTCGAACAGGTCCTGGCCCTGGAAGACGCCCTTCTCGTAGACGCGGCGGTTGACGCCGATCATCAGGTCGAACGGCAGTTTGAACTCGCGGCAGTTCTCGGCCAGCGTCCAGAAGATGCTGTTCCCGTCCGGCGTTGGCGTGAAGTCCGGCGGCAGCGAGATCGCACACGCTTTCGCCCCCTTTGCGACGAACCGCTCGAACAGCACGCGGATGGCCTTCCGCAGGGTCAGTCCGTCGCCGGCGTCGATGCCCGTCACCTTCGCGAGGCGTTCCCGCACACCGGGTTCCTGGAATTTGAACACGAGCGTATCCGTCCGTAAGCACGGCACGTACTTCGTCTGGTCGAAACCGTCGAGGTTGTCGTCGAACTCATTCGTCAGGAAGATTTTTTCGAGCTTCGTCTTCGCGAAGACCTGTTGCTCCCAGTCAGCAGCCGCGAACGTCTTCAGGCTGGCGTCGAACAGTGCATCGGCGTCCTTCGCCGTCACGCGGTCGCCGGTGAAGCCGAGGAAGGTCTTGCAGATGTTCACGAACCAGCCGTACTGGGCCGTGTTGTCGTAGCGGTCCATGTGCCGGATGATCTCGCGGCACCGCTCCCGCGGGTCGGCGTCAGGGCCGAGGAGTTGTTGCGACCTGCCCGCCGAGTGCGCGAGTTCGGTGTAGTAGTGGTAGCCGAGGATGTCGTCGAGCGACTTCGACACGGGCGACAACGGCTCGATGTGCGAGTGCGGGTCGATCAGCGGGATGGCATCGAACGCAACCGTCAGCGATTGGACTAATCCGTCGGCGGACATGGCGGTAATTTCCGGAGAGTTTGTCGTTTTTACCGATGATGTGTCTTATGTGGCCGGGCAGAATTTACAATTCTGCCGTCTCCCGATGGCCTCGAATCGCGGTCGGAAAAATGGAAGCGTAGCTGGGATGGCGAGTTGTGACGCAAACGAGCCGAGGGGGCCGGAGAATTGGCACAACCCGTGCAACCAGTTCTTTCGTTCGCGGCGAGTTCCCCCAACGAACCGCGAACGATGCGAGAATCGCACCGGCGAAACCTTCCCCCAAGGTCAGCCACCCCCAACGCGGCTCTCGCATCTGAAACCTCCTCGCGAGTCCCCCACTCGCGATTCATGTCTGCGACCTGTCAGTTCATCCCCCTGCCGCCCCGCCGTTCCCCCAACGGCGGGGCTGTCTTTTTCCCCATCACTTCTCCACCGACATCCGCCACCACGCGATGAGCAGGAAGATGCCACCGAAGCCGCAGAGAACCGCGCACGCGGTCCAGACGATGGCTGTCTGCGGGTCGGGGTTCGTCAGCAGCTGCGCGTAGGCGTCCAGCGACCAGGCGTGCGGCGTGACCCGCGTCAGGGCACGCATTTCTTCCGGCATCAGGTATCGCGGCATCAGCGACCCGCTCAGGCCCGCGAGAACCATGACGAGAAGCGTGCCGTTGACCGACACCTGCTGCTCCGTCTTGGCGACGGCGGCCACCAGCATCGCCAGGCCGGTCGCGGCGAGCGAGGTGCAGATCACGACCGGGATCAGCAGTTCTGGCCGCGTGCCGAGGGGCATGCCGAAGATGAGCCAGCCTGCGATCAGTAGGCCGAAGCCTTGCAACAGGGACACCGCAAAGCACGGGATGAGCTTGCCGAGGAGCAGTTGCCATCGGGCGATGGGGGCGGCGTTCAACCGCACGATGGTGCCATGCCGGCGTTCGGCCGCGAACAGCCAGCCCATGACGAGGACGAGGAAGAACGCAAAGGTGACAGTGTAACTCGGTACGAGTGCCTGATACCGCACGGCCCCCCGGCGGATCGCGCCGGACCCGTCGGAGCGATACGCGTTCGTGTTCGCGGCCTTCGTCGGCGGCGGCTCGCTCTTGGTCAGCTTCGCCCACGTCTTGCCGCGGAAGTCGTAATCGACGAAGAACCCGCTGATGCCCTTCTGCATCGCATCGCCGATCGACTTTAGCAGGTCGCCCGGCAGAAGATGCAGACTCGGAACGTAGTTCTTCATCTTGTCCATGAACGGTGGCGTGCCGATCATCTCGAACGCCTGGCCGATCATCCACGGGATGACCACCCGCATGAGCGCGACTTGCACGACTTGCTCCACGACAGCGGCCGCGACTTCCTGCGTGGGATCGCGGACGACCGTGACGCCGAGCTTCGAGAGTTGAATGCCGTCGCGGTACAGCGGGTTGATCGGGTTCTTCTTCAGCGGCTCGCCCACGAACGACGACCGCTGCAGGTGGCTGCTGAATTCCGGTTCGAGAACGATGACCACGGCCCGCTCGCCGGACCGCACGAGTTCCTCGGCCCGCTGCCGGTCGGGGATGAGTTCCACTCGGATGTCGGCCGTGTTGGCGAAGTCTTCGAGCAGAACCTCCGACCACGGCCGACCGGGGAACGGGCCGGCGTCCGGCGGCAGGCCGGCGTCGAGATTGAGCACCGAGATGCGGAGTTGTTCTTTCTTATTCGGGTCGAACGCCCCGCCGACGGTGATGCCCAGGATGAACACCAGCAGCACAGGCATGAGGAGTAAGATCACGCCTGCTCGCGGGTCGCGGAGCATTAGGCGAAAGTCTTTCCCGGCCAGAGTGAGAATCGGTCGCATTCGTCAGTCCCGCAGGTCGTTGCCCGTCAGGTGGAGGAAGACGCGTTCCAGCGTGGATTCATTCGTCTCGAACGCCGTCGGCGTCACGCCGGCGGTCGCGCACAGGGTCGCGAGCTTCGGCAAGAGTGGGCCGAGCGAGCCGGTCGTGAGCGTGACGCCGTCGGGCATTTTCTGAACCGCGGTCACACCGGCGAGCGTGCGGAGTTGCTCCTCGAACCCGGGCGGCACGTCCTCGACTCTCAGCCGCAGCTCGTTCGGCCGCAGCTTCAACAGGTTGCCGATCGTGTCGCAGGCAATGACCTTGCCCTTGTCCATGATGGCGATGCGCGGGCAGAGGGCCTGCACTTCTTCCATGTAGTGGCTGGTGTAGATGACCGTCATCCCTTCGGCGTTCAGCTTACGGACGATCTCGAAGATCAGGTTCCGCGACTGCGGGTCCACTCCGGTCGTCGGCTCGTCGAGCAGCAGCAACTTCGGCGAATGGATCACCGCGACGGCGAGGTTCAGCCGCCGCTTCATGCCGCCGGAGAACGTGCCGGCCCGGTGGTTGGCCCGGTCCCACAGCCCGACGGCGGTCAGCAACTCTTCGGCCCGCTGGCGGAGAATGTCCCCACCCAGGCCGTAGAGTTTGCCGAAGAAGTAGACGTTCTCGCGGGCCGTCAGGTCGGGGTAGACGGCCAGGTCTTGCGTGCCGATGCCGACGAGTCGCCGCAGGTCGAGGTTCGCCCGGCGGAACGGCTTGCCGTCGAGCAGCACCTGCCCGCCGTCGGCATCGAGCAGGCCCGAGACGATGGAAAGCAGCGTGGTTTTGCCCGCCCCGTTCGGGCCGAGTAGGCCGAAGAGTTCACCCCGCGCCACGGACAGCGTCACCCCTTGCAGGGCAGTTGCCTGACCGTACCGCTTGCGAACGTCGATCGCGCTGAGAATTTCCGGCGTCATTGCTCCTATAGATAGTACGGCAAACCCGAGGTGCCCGCGAAATGACGCCGTTCAACACCGCCCGCGTGCGGAAACTCAATGTTGTGCCCGTTGATCCGTCCGGGCAGTATGTGCTGTACTGGTGCCAGATGTCCCGCCGGCTGACGCACAATCACGCCCTCGATTACGCCCTCGAACTCGCGGCCGAGTCTGGCAAACCCCTCGTCGTGTACGAGGGGTTGAAGTTGAACTATCCGTGGGCGAACGCCCGACATCACACGTTCTTGCTTGAAGGGATGAAGGACTCCGCCACGGCCGCGGCGACGAAGGGCTTCACGTATTGGCCGTTCGTGGAAACGCCGGGGCAGGCGGGCCACGGCCTCGTGCGGGAACTCGCAACCGGGGCGGCCGTGGTCGTCACCGACGACTGCCCGGCGTACATCGTGCCGGCCCACAATCGCGCCCTCGCGAAGCTGCCAGTGGCGGCCCACGCCGTCGATTCCAACGGCATGATCCCGCTCGCCATGCTCGGCGAGGCCGTGAAGGCGGCGAATCACCTGCGACCGCGGATGCACAAGCTGTTCGCGGAAGCCTGGGAGAATCGAGCCGCGGCCGCCCCCACCGCCGACGGCTTGCCGAAGATGCGGCTCAAGCCGCCGTTCGACCTCTGGACCCCGCCGGCCGACGTGGCGAAATTCGTGCGGTCGATGCCCCTCGATCAAACCGTGCCGGCCCTGCCCGCCGAACCGGGCGGCGCGACCGCCGGCCACAAACGACTCGCAACGTTCCTGCGGCACAAACTCAGCAGCTACGCCGAAGGGCGGAACCAGCCGGATAGCCCCACCCGCAACTCGGCCAGCGGCCTCAGCCCGTACCTGCGGGCCGGGCATCTGTCCGTCGAAGAGGTGGTGACGAACACGCTCAACACCACCGGCAAATGGACGCCCGAAGAGATCACGCCGTCGCGGAAC
>JBBQCQ010000198.1:0-6781 GCA_038318835.1 Gemmatales bacterium
CGCCGACCTGCCCGACTGGATGCTCTTACACTTCCAACTCGACCCGGAGAAGGGCTGGGCCTCGCCGCAGGTGCTGTCCGACGGCCTGGCGAGAAAGCTGGAACGGCAACTCGGCAACGAAGTCCTGCTGGCCAACGACACGTCGCCGCGGCACCGGCTGTTGAAGGAATTGAGCGACAAATTCGACGTAAAGCAGACGCACAAACTCTGGATTGAACAGGAGATCGCTGACCCGTCGGACGGCATCTTCAGCGTGCCGGTCTACGCCGAGGCGGGGAACACGATGACGGTCGCTCCGCCGGCGCGAGTCATCGAGAACACGATGAAGGCGCTGCCCCCGACCGACGCCGCCGCGTTACAGCAGCCAGCCGGCGTTCAGCCGCCGCCGGGCTACCAGGACGCCGATCGAAATTTCCGCACGCGGGGGGCCGACGCTGACCTGAACGACCGTAAGAAAGCCTTCGAGCGCGCCACCAAAGATGGGCAGTCCGGCCAATACCCGATGACCAACTCCGCCCGCGGCGTGACCCCAACACCGGCCCCGGCATCCGCACCGCCGCCGTCGCCCGCAATAGCCACCCCGTTCGGCGGGGCCGCTCCCGGCGCGAAGCCGAAGGCTTTGAAGGAGCAGGCCGAGCCGAGAGCGGCCGGCCGCCAAATGGTGGAACTCGACGGCGTGAAAGCGAAGGCCGCCCCCGTCGAGCGTGCCCCGGCTGTGCAGGTCGGGCCGATCCGCCCGCAGTGGCTCGCGGCCGAGGATGGCAGCACCTACCTCGTCCTCGTGCGGGCCGCCCGCCTGGAGACGAAGACCGTCTTTCAGGGTGTCGTCCTCGACTGGGCGAAGCTGAAGGACGAACTGCTCGAAGATGTGAAGCTGAGTTTCCCGGAGGCTCAGCTTCAGCCGGTGTACGACGGCGAGGAGAGCACCGAACGCCGGATGGCGGCCATTCCCGCGCGGCTCGACCCCGGTCCGTCGCCGCCGCCGCCGCCGGTCGGGTGGACGCCGCTACGATGGGGTCTGTCGCTCGGGTGGGGCACGGCCCTGTTCGCGCTCGCGGCCATCTGGTTCGGCGGGCGGGCACTCATCGACCTGTCCGAACGCCGCATCCGCTTCGTGTCGGCCGTCACGCACGAACTTCGCACGCCGCTCACCTCGCTGCGGCTTTACCTCGACCTCCTCACCAGCGGCATGATCGAAGACGAGGAGAAGCAAAAGGAGTACCTGCGCACGCTGCACGGCGAGTCGGATCGCCTCAACCGCTTGATCGAGAACGTGCTTGACTTCGCGCGGTTGGAGAAGCGAACGGTGCAGACGCACATTGCCCCGACAACAGTGGATAGCCTGCTCGAAACCGCCCGCACGACGTGGGCCGACCGCTGTGCGACCGACGGCAAAGAACTGGTAGTGATCGGCACGGTGCCGGTCGATCAGACGGTGAACACCGACGCCCGCGTGGCCGGGCAGATTCTCTGCAACCTGATCGACAACGCCCGCAAGTACACGGTCGGGGCGGCCGACCCGCGCATCTGGGTGTGGGCGAAGCCGGGCGATGGCAAACGGATCATCCTGGAAGTGGAAGACCGCGGCCCCGGCGTGCCGCTGGCGGAACGCGCGACGATCTTCCGCCCGTTCCGCCGTGGGTCGTCCGCCGACACGACCGCCGGCGGGGCCGGCCTGGGGTTGGCCCTCGCGAAGCAATGGGCCGAGATGCTCGGCGGTCGCCTCAGCTACCGCGTCGCCGACGGCGGCGTGGGGGCGTGCTTCCGGCTGGAACTGCCGATCGCGTAGGTCGGCCTTGCCGAGGCCGAACTACTTCAACTCCCAGGCCACCTTCTCGACGCCGGGCATCTGCCGGAGTTGGCCGACGAGCTTCGTCAAATCCGAGTTCTGAAACGGCCGAAAGCGGAAGATCAGATCGACGCCGTCGGCCGAGTCCTTGACCGTGTCGGCCCCGGAAAGCACGACGATGTTGGCGACCTTCAGCAACACGCTCCGAATGTCGGCGTCGGTCGTCTCTTTGCCCTTCACGCGGATGGTCATCTTCGCGTCGTTCGCGGCTTGGCCGGTCATTTGCGTGACGACGACGGCGACCAAGGAGATAACGACGAACCCGACCACCGGCGTGTTAAAGTAGCCTGCCCCGACGGCCATGCCGATGACCATTGCAAAAATGACGAACGCGGAGTCGCGGGTGTCTTCGATGACCGTGCGGAAGCGGACGACGGCCAGGACGCCGGCCAGGCCGAACGCCCGCGCGACGTTCCCGCCGATCACCTCCGTGACGAGGGCCGTGAGGACCGTGAGCAGCAACAGCGTCGTCCGCAGGCCCGGCGCGGGCCGCCCTTCCGACCGTGCGAAGGTGCGGACGATCGCGATACCGAAACCGAGGGCCGCGGCCATGCCCAGCCGGGTCGCGAGGACCAGGGGTTTCTCGTCTTCACCACCGGGCCACGAAGCGTTCCACCAATCTTGCATCGAACGAAACTCCTAGAACGAACCGACGGGTTAAACCTTCCGCATCGCGATCAGCAGATCCAAACCGTCCACCTTAACCGTCACGGTGTGGGCCGGCGGGGGAAGCGGCCCCTCGGTCCATTCCGCGGCCTGGACCGCCGCCGCAATGGCCTCGCGGTGCCTGCGGATCGCGGCAGTGAGGTCGGGCGAACTCGCCGTCAGACTGAGAGCGATTTTGTCCGCCAGGTCGAAGCCGGCGTTCTTCCGCGCGTCTTGCACGAAGCGAATCACGTCGCGGCTCAGTCCTTCGGCCCGCAGTTCCGGCGTGAGGCGGCTGTCGATAGCGACCTGCGTGCCGCGGTCCACGACGCCGGCCCAGCCGTCGGCCGCAACGTACTCAATGGCGATGTCCGCGGAATCGAGCAGTACACCCGCGAGCTCGACCGGCCCGCTGCGGAGCTTCACCGCCAGCGCGTCGGGGTCGGCGGCCTTCAGGGCGTCGTCCACGTCCTTCTTCTTCGCGCCGATCTTGCTGCCGGCCGTCTTGATGTTGATCTTGGCGGCCGACCGCAGCGGCTTCGTCTCGGCGAGCGTGACCGCCTTCACGTTCAGTTCGTCGGCGATCTGCTCTTGGAAGCGGCCGACGGCCCGCCGGGCGGCGTCCGCGTCGGCGTACACCCGCAATTCGGCGAGCGGCTGCCGGACCTTCTGTTTGGCCGCGTTACGGGCCGCCCCGCCGAGCGTGACGATGGTCAGGAGTGCTTGCGTGTCGTCGGAGAGTTCCGCGTCGATCAGCGTTTCATCGACTGTCGGGTAGTCGGTGAGATGGACGCTCTCCTGCAAGCCCAGGGAAGGCCGTCCCTGGGCTTGCAGGTTTTGCCACAGCACCTCGGCGAAGAACGGCACACACGGTGCGATCAGCCGGCAGAGCGTCGTCAGCAGGGTGTGCATCGTCTGATACGCGGCGAGCTTGTCGCGCAGGCCGGCCGCGTCGAGTTCGGCGTTCTTGCTCCAGAATCGATCGCGGTTCCGCCGCACGTACCAGTTGCTCAGCTTCGCGTCCACGAATTCTTCCGCGGCGAGCGCGAACCGCATCACGTCGAACGCCTCGAACGATTCGCGGGCCGTGCGGATCAACTCTTGCAAGTCGCTGAGAATCCAGCGGTCGATGTCCGGCCGTTCGGCGGTCGGCACTTGTTCCGCGGCCGGGTCGAAACCGTCGGCGATGGCGTAGTTGACGAAAAAGCCGTAGCAGTTCCAGAGTTTCAGGTGGAACTTCGCCCGCACCTCGTCGGCCGGCTTCGGGCCGAACAGCAGGTTGCTGGCCGGGTTCTGCCGACAGTACAGCCACCGCATCACGTCCGCGCCAATGGCCTTGAACGGCAGCGGGTTCCCCTTCGCGTCCGCAACCGTGCCACCGTCGTCCGCGGCGGCCACGAACTCGATCGAGTTCCCGCCCGTCTTGCTCATCGTCTGGCCGTACTGATCGAGCGCCGTCGCGAAGCCGAGGAGCGTCTGGAACGGCGGCCGGCCGTCGCTCATCATGGTGGACAGTGCGAGCAGGGCGTAGAACCAGTTGCGGAACTGGCCGGGGAAGCTCTCGGTGATGAAGTCGGCCGGCCGCCAGTCGGCCGGCAGGGTGCTGAACGCCACGATGCCGGCGTCCAGCCACGGGTTGCCCACGTCCGGCACGCGGTGCATCTTGTTGCCGGTCCGCGGGTTCCTCAGCGCGATCTTGTCCACCCACGGCCGGTGCGGCGTGTGCCCGTCGAACTCGCTCCACCCCTCGACGGCGCGTTCCTTCAACTCCTCGCGGCTGCCGATCACCTCGAAGTCGGTCGGGTCTTTTTCGTCCACCCAGATCGGCAGCGACAGGCCCCAGTACCGCTTCTTCGAGATCATCCAGTCGCCCATGTTCTTCAGCCAGTCCCGTTCGCGGGCACGGCCGTTGAGGCTCTCCGGGAGGAACGTGACTTCGTTCGTGACCTTCGCGATCTCGGCGCGGAAGCTGTATCCGCCCGGCGGTGACTGCGGGTTTGCCGGGTCGAACGGCGAACCCATGCCGATGAACCACTCGTCCACGAGGCGGTAGAGCAGTTCCGTCTTGCACCGCCAGCAGTGCGGGTAGCGGTGGACGTACCGCTCGACGCCGAAGAGGCGGTCCTTCTTCTTCAACTCCTCGAACACCGCATCGGCCGTGGTGGGGTCGGCGGCATTCTTCCCTTCGAGGTTGCCGAAGCCCTTGTGGAAGCAACCGCCGTCGTCGATCGGCGCGACCGGCGGCAGGCCGTTTGCCTTGCCCCACGCGAAGTCGATGCCGCCGCAACCGGGGGCCGTGTGGACGATGCCGGTCCCTTCCGACTCGCTCACGTCGTCGCCGCCGGAGACGACGCGGTGCGCCGCCGCCCCCGTCACCGGCGGGCACCAGCCGTTCTGCTGCACGATCTTCGCGACTTCCTCCGGGAAGCCGTATTCGGACTGCTGCGCCGGCAGGTCATCGAACGGCCCGGCGTACTTCCAGCCGAGCATCTCCTCGCCCTTCACCTCGCCGACGATCTCGTAGTTCTCGCCCTTACCGGCCTTCGACTTGAACATCTGCTCGATGGTGGTGAGGTTCGGCACGCCGTCGAGCCACTCGCGCTTGCCCTTCTTCGCTGTCGTTTCCGCGTCCTCTTCGCCGCCCGACGAGGCCATGCGGTCCTGCTTGAAGACGCCTTTCGCCAGGTAGTAGACCTCGCCCTTGAGCTTCACCTTCAGGTACGTCAACTTCGGATTGATCGCCGCCCCGACGTTGCTCGTCAGCGTCCACGGCGTCGTCGTCCAGACGAGCAAGTTTTCGCCGGGCTTATCAAGTAGGGGCAGTTTGACGAAGCAGGCGCGGTGATCGACGAGCTTGTAACCTTCCTTCATCTCCTGTTCGGAGATGCCGACGCCGCACCGGCCGCACCACGGCATCACGTCGTAGCCGCGGTAGATGAGATTCTTGGCGAAGCACTTCTTGAGGAACGCCCAGATCGCGTAATTGTTCGTCTCGGACATCGTGAAGTACGACTTCCGCTCGTCCGGCGACTTCGCCCAGTCTTCGTCGGTCACGTCCCAGTTCATCCACATGCCGAGACGGATGCTCTGGTCCGTCTGTACGCGGGCGAATTTGTTGACGCGGTCCTTGCACGCTTGCACGAACGTGTCGATGCTCGCCTCGACGTTCCCCGGCACGAGGTTCTCGATGTCCCGCTTGCTCTTGAGCTTCAGTTCCTTCTCGACCTCGACCTCGACCCACAGTCCCTGGCAGTCGAAGCCGTTCTGGTACCGCAGGTCGTGGCCGGTCATGGCGAAGTAGCGGTTGTAGGCGTCCTTGTACGTGCGGCCCCAGGCGTGGTGAACGCCCATCGGGTTATTCGCGGTGATCGGCCCATCGAGGAACGACCACTTCGGCTTGCCGGCGTTGAGTTTCTTCCGCTTCTCGAAGATGGCGTGTTCGTTCCAGAACTTCAGGATGCGGCGTTCCATCGCAGGGAAATCGGGCGACGACTCGACCTTCTCAAACGGCATCGGCGTGAACCTCGGCAGGGTGAACGGTTGATTGTAGCGGCCCGAACCAGGGCAGGAGGTCGCACCGCCGGACTATCGGAAGTTCCTCGGGTCGAGCAGGTTCGTGCTGTAGAGTTGCCGGAGTTGGCAGTTGGGGATTCGGTTCCACAACTCGTTGATGGCCTTCTCACTGGTCCCGCCCTGGATCAGTCGGGCGAGGAACCCCTTGCTCGGTGGAATGGCCAGGTAGGTCAAGTTGGTCAGTTGCCCCAGGGACTTGAGGCCGCGGTTTGTGAGTTGCGCGCCGTTGATGCACAGCTCTTGCAAACTCGACACTTCCGACAGGTGGTCGACGCCGCGGTCGGTTATGGCCGGACATCCGTTCAGATTCAAGTACGTCAATCGGGACAGTGGTCGCAGGTACGAAAGTTCCCGATCCGTCACCCGCGGGCAGTCGGTGAGGGTAATCCGTTCCAAGGCGGGCATCTTGCCGAGACTTTCGAGGCACCGATCTGTGACCCGCCGCGTTGCTTCCAGCGAAATGACCCGCAACCTGCCCAGCGACTCGAACCCCTTCACGGCGTCCGCACCGAGGTTGTCGTTGCTATAGACTTGGAGTTCCTCCAACGCCGACAGGCGGCCGAGCCGAGCAAACGTCTCCTCTCGGACGTGCGAGGTGGCACTGATCTCCAACGAAATCAATCCGGAAATGCGGCCGAGCGAAACGACGAGATCTTGGACCTGGGCGTCGGTTACGTTCGCCGAATCGTACAGGCGGAATTCGTACACCTCGTC
>JBBQCQ010000199.1:0-6750 GCA_038318835.1 Gemmatales bacterium
ACAAGTTCCAGAGTCTTTTCTCGCGGGTGACATCACTTCGCATTCAGCTGACGGCCGAGCCGACCGGAGACCACCCAGCAGGCCACGCTCGCCGCGGCGCACGTGCCGCTATACACCCACGGCAGCGTGCGATACTCGTCGTTCTTCGGGTTCACGCCGACCAACACGAACAACACCGACGCCATCACCAGCACCAAAGCGAGGCCGAACATCACCGTGGACATCGAATCGCGCCATCCGTTCATGGGAGAGTCTCCGCGGAAGGGTCGGGAAAGAAACGCCGTCAGCCCGTCAGCGGGCGGAAACCGAACACCGCCGACGGCGCGCCGACGGCCCTCGGTCGCCGCGGCTCGTTCCACGTTCTCCACGCCGCAACGGCCACCACTCCGAGCTTCGTCGCCGACGAAGTGACCGCCCGACCGGCCGACGGGCGGCACCCGTTCCGGCGGACTTCGGTCCCGATGGCGGCGTACACCGCCCTCGCTGTCCGAACCGCCAGCCGGCTCCGGCGGTCGAGATGAGGCAGCCCGGCGTCGCCCGATCGATAGTAGCGGTCGGCTTCGTCGAGCAGGCGGCGAATCGCGGGGGCGGTTGTGGAATCGTCGAGCGGTTGACCCACCGGGGGATCGCCGCCGAGCCAGTCCGCCGGCAGGTAGAGCCGCCCCTTTTGCCAGTCTTCGGCCACGTCGCGGGCGATGTTCGTGAGCTGCATGGCGACGCCCAGATGCCCGGCGTGGGCGGCCGCGCGGTCGTCGCTGACGCCCATCGCGTGGCACATCATCAGCCCGACCACGCCGGCCACTCGATGGCAGTACAGCAGCAGTTCGTCGAACGTTTTGTACCGCTGCCCAGCGGTGTCCATCTCCATGCCCCGGAGCAACTCGTCCGGATATTCCCGCGGCAAGCGGATGTCTTCTGCGACGGCTTTCAGCATCTGCCCGGCGGCGGTGGCAGGCTCCCGACCGGCGTAGCTTGCGTCGAGTTCCGCCCGCAGATCGGCCAAAGCCACGGCCGCCGCGAGCGGGGTCGGTGCATGGTCGATGGCGTCGTCGGCGTACCGGCACCAGGCGTACAACCGCTCGGCGTGGCGGCGGACCACCGGTGACAGCAGCCGGGCGGCGAGCGCGAAGCTCCTGGAATGCTGGCGAATGATGGCCTGTTCCGTCTGCTCCGGCATGGCGCACCGCCCGTTATGGCTTTAATCGGAAGTCCCGTTCGATCAGCCCGACGGTGGCTTTGGCCGAGTTCACCACGCCCGGCACGCCCGCGCCGGGGTGCGTCCCGGCCCCGACGAGGTACAGCCCCGGAATGCGGCCGTCGCGGTTGTGCGGGCGGAAGTACGCGCTCTGCGTGAGGAGCGGGGCGACCGAGAACGCCGACCCGTGGTATGCGCTCAGTTCGGTCCGGAACTGGTGTGGCGTGAACACCTGGCGGGTGACGATGTTCGCCCGCAGATTCGGCAGGTGCGATTCCAGGGCTTCCAGGATGCGGTCGGCGTAGATCGGACCGAACGTGTCCCAATCGATGTCGGCGTGGCCCAGGTGCGGCACCGGGCTGAGCACGTAAAACGCTTCCCCGCCGGGCGGAGCCATACCGGGATCGGTGACAGTTGGCGCGTGCAAATACAGGCTGAAGTCGTCGGCCACTTTGCCACCATGGAAGATTTCGTCGAGCAGCCCCTTGTACCGCGGGCCGAACAGGATCGTGTGGTGAGCCAGGTCCGGGTAGCGGACCTTCGTGCCGAAGTAGATGACCATCAAAGACATGGACCACGTCATCCGCTCCAGGCGGCGGGCGGTGCTGGCCGCGTAGGGCTCATCCCGGTAGAGGTTCGCATAGGTATGGTGCAGGTCGGCATTGGACACGACCACGTCGAACTCGTCCGTGCCGGCGTCGGTCATCACCTGATGTTTGCCGGTTTGATTCACCGTGATCCGCCGCACTGGGCAGTTCAGCCGCACCTCGCCGCCGCAGTCGGTGAACAGCTTCACGAACGCGCGGACCAACGCACCGGTGCCCCCTTTGGGGAACCAAACGCCCCACTCCCGCTCCAGGTGGTGAATCAGTGTGTAGATGGCGCTCGTGCTGTACGGGTTGCCGCCGACGAGCAGCGGGTGGAACGAGAACGCCTGCCGAAGGTGTTCACTCCGAATGAACTTGCTGACGACGGCGTACACACTGCGATCCGCCCGCAGTGCCGCCAGGTGCGGGGCCACTTTCACCATGTCCCAGAACCGCGGGAACGGCGTCGCGCCGAGTTCGGTGTACCCCTTGGCGTATACCCTCTTGGTGTATGCGTGGAAGCGGCGGTAGCCGTCGAGGTCCGCCGGGCTGATGCGGCCGATTTGCTCTTCCAGCGCGGCCTGCCCGCCGACGTAATCGAACCGCGTGCCGTCCTGCCAAATCAGCCGGTAGAACGGCGTGACGGGCAGGAGTTCGACGAAATCTTGCAACCGTTTGCCGGCCGACTTGAACACTTCCTCCAGGCACTCTGGGGCGGTGATGACGGTCGGCCCGGCGTCGAACGTGAACCCTTGGTCCTCGTACACGTACGCCCGGCCGCCCGGCTTGTCGCGGGCCTCGAACAGCACCGTGCGCGCGCCGAGGGCTTGCAGCCGAGCCGCCGCCGCCAGTCCGCCGAACCCGCTGCCGATCACCGCCGCGCGGACGTCAGACATCGCGGCGAACCTCCCCACGATCACCCTTCCGTCGCAGCATCATCACCGACGCCACGAGGGCGACGATAAGCAGCGTCAGCACCCCCAGTTCGATCATGAGGAACCGGAACGCATCTTCCGTCTTGGACCGCGCCTCGGCCAGTTCCGCCGTGATGACCAGCACCCGGCGAACGGCCGCGATCAGCCCGATGAGCAAGAACGGTTCCGGGGCCAGGGTGTGCTCCCGGAACGACACCTGGACCGTGTACAGGATTTCGACCACCAGCAGGACCAGAAGGAGTTGCTCGATCAGTTCCACCGCCGCCGCCTGCGTCAGACTGAGAGTGAATAGGTGCCGGCCGAACGAAAGAGTGGCGGCCGTCAGCAGGTACAGAGCGGTGCTGGCGAGTAGCGCCCCGAGGCCGACGAAGATGACGTCTTCGAGCAGCCGAAACACGCGGGTGATGACCAGCCGGGTGCGATCGGGGACGAGCGGTTCGGAGTCGGTCATCGGTCACCGGAAGGAGGGGGCGTGCAGCTCGCCGGCCGCGCCGCAGCCTCGGAATCGTACCGCGTCAAGCGGTCCAGCTCCGCCCGCACGACGGCGAGCGCCGGGTGCTCGCCGACAGCGTCGGTCAAATCGAGGAAGGCGCGATCCAACAGTTGGCGGATCGGCCGCTGAGGATCGGTGCCCAGAGCCGCGAGCAGCGACCGGGCCAACCCCGCGGCGTCGCCGGTCCCGGCCGCCAGGTTCGCGCCACGGACTTGCAGCGGATCGAATCGGGCGGCCGGGAGCCGCTGCGCGGCCCACGCCCACGGCCAGGTGATGCGGCCGTGGGTCAGGTCTTCGGGATGCTTCAGCGGCCCGGCCGTGCCGGTCAGCTCGCTCAGGTCGTTCAGCATTTGCAAGGCCACGCCGACCCGTTCGCCGAACGTCCGCAGCACGCGAGCCGTGTCGGCGTCGGCCCCGGCAGCGGTCGCCCCGAGTTCCGCGGCCAGGCCCATCAGCGCACCGGTCTTCCGCTCACTGATCGCGTGGCAGACGGAAATCACCTCCGACGGGTGCAGGTCGCCAATGCCGGCGGCGAGGTCGAGGGCTTGCCCCTCGTGGCACACCCGCACGGCATCCAGGCAAACGCGCGTCGCGGCCAGTTCCACAGCGGCCGGCAGCTCGATTTGCCTCAGCAGGTCGAGCGGCCAAAAGTAGAGCCAGTTGCCGAGATTCAGCGCGGCGGGGAGGCCGATCAGGCGGTGTAAGGCGGCGCGACCGCGACGTTGCAACGAGCCGTCTTCGATGTCGTCGATGATGAGCGAGCCGGCGTGCAGGAGTTCGACCACCAGCCGCAGTTCGGCCGGCGGGTTGTCGTTGCGGCCAGCGAGGGTCCAGGCTAGCCGCGTCAGTTGACCACGGAACCGCTTGCCGGGGCGAGACAGAAACTCCGTCAGCGGGTTAAGGAGAGCCGAGTTCCACAACTTGGCGGGCACGCCTGCGGGCAGTTGCAATCCGACCAGCAGGTCTGCGAGTGCGTCGGTGTCGTCAGCGACAGTCGGCGGTGTCAGGGTGAGGGCGACAGGCATGGCGTCGACTCCGGGCGGTGAATCAGGCGCGAGAGGGCCACTGGCGGCGGCCAGCCGACCACCATCCGAGCGGCGTCGAGCAGGCCGAAGTCGAGGGCGTAAAAGCGGTTCAGGGCGGCGTACGGAACTGCACGGTACAACCGCCGGAACACCTGCCAACGCTGTTCGGGCACGACCAGCGTGAACAGCAACCGGTTCAGGAACCGGGCGAACTGCTGGCGCGGGCGCATCCGGCGGGCCAGCCGCCGTGTGGCGGTTCGCGCGTCGTGCGGCGGCACGGCCGCGATCGCCATCGCCACGCGAACCGCGACCGGCAGCGAATACCCCGTGGCCGGGTGGCACCAGCCGCCGGAGTACCCGACCGGGATCGGACCGGCGTCGGGGACGCGCACGCCGCCGCCGACCCACGGCATCGGCAGCACCCCCGCTTCCTCGCGGGCCACGCGCCAACGGCCGACGTTGCGGGCGTCGGCGTACGCTCCGATCCGCTGTCGGAACAGCGGTTTGTTCAGGAGCGGGCCATCGGAAAAGTGCGTGTCCTCGATCAGTACTCGGTGCGGGGTGAACGGCAGCACGTACACGAACCGGAAGCCGTCGTCTTGTGGTACGATCGCGTCCATGACGGTCGGCACGGCTTCCGGCCACGGCTGTTCGGTTTCGATTTCCAGCCCGACGAACTTCTGGTAGCCGGTTGCGGTCGGCGACTCCGCGGCGGTCGGCCCGCGCGAGTCCAACACGCACGCTGCGTTCAATTCGGTGCCGTCCGCCAGCCGGACGGACGACTCGTCCAAGGCCACGACCTCCGTACCAGTCAGCAGCTCGCAGCCCGCGTTTTCAAGTACGTCCGCAAAGCGGTCGGACGAAATCGCCGCGTAGCGGGAGGGGACCGTTCGGGCGAAACCCGGGAAATTCACCAGGTAGTTGGGCCACTCGGCCGATACCAGCGGACGAACGAACGGCTCCGCTTCGGTGGGGATGTCGTTCGCATGGAACGACCAGGTGTGGTTGCCGCCCGGTCGCGGGTCGCGGTCGATCACCGTCACCCGCGCGGCCGGTTGCTGGTGCCGCAGGGCGAGGGCGATCAAGCCCCCTTGCAAGCCGCCGCCGACGATGATGTAGTCGCTCGCGTTCACGACACGGTCTCGGGTTGAAACGGGTTCACTCCGCGCCGCCGGACCACGTCTTGAAGCAGGATGTGCGGCACGGCGACCGCGCTCAGGCCCAGAAATACCGCCTGCACCAGCACCGGTTCGAGTTCCCGGCCGCCGGCGAATACTGCCGCAAAAACGGCCGTCGCCCCCACTGCCAGGGCCGCCATCGGTGCCGCAGCGAGCAGCACCATCCGAAGCCCGTGCCACGGTCGGGCCGGGACTGCCTGCTTCGCCAAACCGGCCAATTCGCGAGTCGAGTGCCAGCCGCAGAAATACATGGTGAAGCTCGCCAGCGTCGGCAGCGTCGCGAACAAGATCGCGAAGGCCACCTTTCGTCCCGCCGCATCGACGGACACTTCAAACGGCAAACAGCCGATAAAAAAGATCCCGATCGCCCAGAGGAGTGGTTGCGCCATTTCCACACCGACCAAGACACGCGACGGATCGCCGTTAGGGATGACCCACACGAGCAACCCTGCCACTTCAATTGGGCGGAACAGTAGCGGAATCCAGATGACCATACCACCATCGACCATTTTCGGCGGCTGACGACCAGTGGAGTCGTCTCCAAAATGCCAGGCGGAGATCAGGAAGAACAGCCCGGTGGTGAGCGCCGGTAGGACGAACCAGCCACAGACGACCGACGCGGCCGTCCCCAAGTACGCTGCCAGGAACACCGCCCACCACCTCCGGCCGAACCGCGGCCGGAGCAGCGCCCGACCGAACCGGTGGTCGAGGCCGCCGTGCGGCATGCCGACCACGGCAACTACGACAGCCAGAGCGACAGCGAGGAGATCGAGTGGAAGGGAAAGCACGGCCGTTCCCTCCGCGGTGGTGGCGAACTTACGCGATGGCCATCTCGGCCCTCTGCTGCCTGGCCAGTTCTTCCGGCGACAGCAGTTCGGACTTGGCCTTGGCGATCAGGTAGATGAGCACCCCGAACCCGGCCTTGGCGGTGATGTCTGCGATGGCGTACCCGATTTTCACGCCGATCACGCCCAACCCAGACCGCTCGCCAACTAGCAAACCCGGCTTGGCACCCGGCAGCGAATCGCCGTAGAGGGCGTAAGCGATCGGGTAGAACGCCCACGTGACCAGGAGAACTAGCCGGGCGATCGAGATCAGCCCGCGGACCTCAGGCGGCTGAGTGTCCAGCGATTTGGTCAACTCCACCCACAACACGTACAGGATGTAGAAGAAGGGGATGGAAGACAGCACGCCCCAGATCAGTCGCAGGGTCCAGTCGTTCGACACTTCGCCCGGATATCCAAGGCCGATCATCAACGCGGCTGCGACGACCAGTTTGATCAGCAGCGGGCGCGCGACGGCCTTCGCCAGCGCCAGGACGGTGACCAGTTCGACCA
>JBBQCQ010000200.1:0-6746 GCA_038318835.1 Gemmatales bacterium
TCGTACCCCGCCCCCTTCGGCTTCCGCTTGAAGCTGCGGATCTCCCGCGGCCCGGCGTCGGCGTGGATCAGTTCGCCCTGGTATTGCTTCGGCAGCAGCGCGCCCTCGTAGAAGGCGATGCCGGTCGGCGAGCCGAACCCCGTCCGCAGCGTCTTGTGGACGATGCCGGGTTGCTCCTCGTGCCAGTGAGTCTGGCCGGGGCCGCGGGGGAAGTAGCCGTAGTTGCCGCCGGGCAGGACGTGGCAGATGCGGGTCTGCTGGTTGCCGTCGTCGTCGTTGTCGGACAGCCAGATCTCGCCGAAGCTGTCCACGCAGCACTCGTAGTTGTTGCGGAAGTTGTGGGCGATCAGTTCGAGGTTCTTGCCGTCGAGGTCGCACCGCCAGACGGTCCCGCCCTGGCAGTCGGTGCGGTTAGAGTCGAACTTGCGGCCCTTGCCGTCGGCGCTTTGCAGCCCCTTCACGCCCTGGTCGCCGACGGTGAAGTAGAGCTTGCCGTCCGGCCCGACGTTGAGGCCGTGGACGCCGTGATCGTGGTCGAACCCGCCGAACCCGGTGAGGAACTTCGTCGGCGGGCCGTCTGCTTTTCCGTCGCCGTCCTTGTCCCAGAATTCGAGGATGTCCGGCGACTGCGCGACGAGCACGCGCACGGCCTTGCCGTCCACCTGCGGCAGCACGCACACGCTGAGCGGGCCGTACAGGTCTTTGCCCTGGTAGAAGACGGTGGACTCGTCGGCCTTGCCGTCGCCGTCCTTGTCGGTGAGGATCACGATGCGGTCGCCGGCTTCGCGGAGGATGGGCCGGTTGAAGTTCTTCCGCCGGTAGTTGACGGCCTCCGCCACCCAGACGCGGCCGAGGTGGTCCACGTCGATGCTCGTGGGGTTGATGAGCATCGGCTCGGCCGCGAACAACTCGACCTGCAAGCCGTCGCCGGCCTTCATGGTGGCGAGCGCCTTGTCCGGCGGCAGTTGGGCGAACGCGGAAGACGCGAGAACGGCCGCGAGACACGCGGCGAGGCAACGCTTGAGCATGGGGAGAAAGCTCCGAACGAGAGAGTGCGGCGAGAGTCGTTCGGGAACAGTGTAACAGAAGTGTGAGCCGATGAAAGTGGGTACCGATTCCGCAAGTGCCGGGCGGAATGGCATCGCGGGAGAAGGTGTGCCGTCAGGGCACACGCCCCACGATCACTTCTGCAACTCCCGTTCGACGCGGTCGATGAGGTCTTTCGCCGTCCAGCGGCGGTCGCCGAGGTTGAGCGTCTCGTTGCCGGCCAGCCAGCCGCGGACCTTTTTCTCGCCGGCCACGGCCGTACTGTGCTGCTTCACCCCGAAGTGTTTGGCGATCTCGCCGTAGGTGGCGGCCGTGTGCTTGCGGGCGAGGTACACGGCGATCATCCGCGGGTGGCTGACCTGCCACGAGCGCGACTTCGACTGCAACTGACCGGCCGACAGCCGCAGCACCCGGCAGACGGCCGCGTCCACGTCGGCCACCGAAATCGCTCGCACGACGTGCCGCAGCAAGTCGCCGAGGGCTTCGCGGGCCAGGCTCACCGTCACCGGTTGGGCCGTCACCTTCGCGTAGTGGCGGACGCTGTTGATCGCCCCTTCCAGTTCCCGCACGTTGCCCTTCAGGTTTCGGGCCAGGAACTTCAGCACGTCCTCGCCGATGGGGGCACCCGTGGCCTTGCGGCGGAGGATGTCCAGCCGCGTCTCGTCGTCCGGCGGCAGTAGGCTCCACGCGGCCCCGCCGAGCAGGCGGTCCACCAGTTCCGGGATGAGCTTGTCGGCCAGCCGCGGGTGACAGTCGGTTGTCACCACGACCTGCCGGCCGTCGCTCACGAGGGCGTCGAGGGTGTGCAGGAATTCCTCTTGCGTGGCCTTCTTGTTTTCGAGGAAGTTCAGGTCGTCGAGCAAGAGGGCCGAGCATTCGCGGAACTGCTTACGGAACGTGTTCATCTTGTTGAAGCGGTTCGACTGCACGAAGCGGTTCGTGAACTCCTCGGCCGTTACGAACAGTGCCCGGCCTTCTTGGCCGCGCTTCCGCATCGCGGAGTGGATCGCTTCGAGCAGGTGCGTCTTGCCAGTGCCGACGGGGCCGTGCAGGACGAGCGGGTTCGCGCCGAGGCCGGGTTCTTCCGCGACCGACAGGGCGGCGGCGTGGGCGACGCGATTGGACGGCCCGACCGCGAACTCGGCGAACGTCTTCCACTTCCGGCCGAACTTGCTCGCGCTGAGGTCGTCCTTCTGCTTTTTGAGCAGTTCCTTCGGCGTCGGGGGGGCGGGCGGCTCGCCGAACAGGTTCAGTTGCGGCTTCGTCGCCGTCGGCTTCGCCGGTTCCGCCACGGGCTTCGGTTCGGTTGGCGATTCGGCGAACAACTCGGCGTCGGTGACGTACCGCAGGGGCACGCTGCCGCAAACTTCCGCCACCGCTTCGCGGAGGGCGGGGCCGAACTTGTCGGCGGCCCAGTCCTGGAAGTGCGTGGTCCGGGCGACGACGACGAACTCGTGTTCCAGCCAGACGAACTTGGCGTTCGATGCGAACCAGAGCTGATAGCGTGCGGCCCCAACGCGGCCGACGAAGGCGGCTTCCACCCGCGAAACGGGGTCATCCGTGACCGCGGTCGTGGTGCGGGCCAAATTCACGGGCACACTCGGTCGGGGGAACGCGGCGTCAAGGTCGGTAGCCTTCATGATGCGCGCGCCACCGGGTGCGCCAACTGCGCCCCGACCGGAGTGGGGCAGTCCCTCGTGATCGGCGATGGGCGCAACTGGCGCGGCAGGTTTCGCGTGCGCGTGCGCCGCAATCGCGCCAAGTGGCGCATCCACTCGCACGGGCGGAACCGTCCGAGTCGCGCCGCACAACCGGCACTTGAGGAATTGTTGGAGTGAAGTCGGGCGGGATGGGGAACAGGTCACGGGAACAGCAGGAACACCTCGCGGCAGTCGTACTCGTGGAAGTCCGCGGCCCGGTACAACCGCAGGGCTGGGTCGTTGCGGATGTCCACGTTCAGCACGACGTCAAGGTCCGTCCTGGCGAGCGCGAACTGCAGCACCTCGCGGCCGACGCCCCGCCCGCGAGCCTCCGGCACGAGGCCGAGGTAGGTCAGCTCGGTCGTTCGTGGGTCGTCGGTTCGCGACAGCAGCAGGAGGCCGACGGCGGTGCCGTCGCGGTCCACCTGCCACCACATCGGCGGTTGCCCGTCGCACTCGGCGAGGTAGCCGGTCAAGATGTCTTCGCCCGTCCGCCGGCCGTTGAGCTCCGGCACGTCGAGCGTGCCCTCGTAGGTTCGCGTCAGCAGGGCGGCGAACGCCGGCGTCACGGCCACCACCGGGTGGAACCGCAACGTGCCGAGCGGCGGGGGAACCGGCGACGCCGTCCGTGTGAGGTACGCCAGCCGCGTGATGTGGCGGAATCCGGCCCGCACCAGTGGCGGCGTCCGGGGCAGTTCCGCCGGCCGCACGAGAGCCTGGATCACGGCCGTCGGCTCGCGGTGGAGCCACGCCAGCACGCCGGCCATGAGGGCGTCTTGCGTCTCGGGGTCGGTCGCCGACGGCAGCCAGACCGCCGCCTGCCCGCCGCCGAGGCGGTACGCGAAGATCGCCCCGCGGACGGCCGCCCCGTCCTTCACCACGATCACGCCGGCCGCGTCGAGTTCGCCGCGGGCGAGCATCTCCTGGAAGCGTGCGGCCGCCAGGTCCACGAACGCGGAGGGAGCGAACAACGCCCGACAGGCCGACGGCAGATCGTCCGCCGACGCGGAGGTGACGAGCAGGGGCATGGCGTGTCTCAGGGCGGGTGCCTGCGATTATAAGAGGTGCGATGCCCGCCACAGATGCGGTTCACTTCGTAGAATGTTTCTTTTCCCCCCGAGAACTGCTCCGCGATGGCCACTCTGCTACAAGTTACCCAAGCCAACAAGCACTACGGCGAACAAATTCTCCTCGACCAGGCCGAGGCTGTCATCTCGGATAACGTGAAGGTCGGCTTCGTCGGCCGCAACGGGGCCGGCAAGAGTACGCTGCTGCGCATCCTCCTCGGCGAAGAAGAACTCGACTCCGGCGAAATAATCCGCCACCCGAACCTGAAACTCGGCTACCTCCGCCAGCACGATCCGTTCCTGCCCGGCGAGTCGTCCCTCGACTACCTGATGCGCGACAGCGGCCAGCCCGACTGGAAGTGCGGCGAAGTCGCCGGCGAGTTCGAGTTGAAGGGCCGATACCTCACTGGCCCCATCGCGGAACTCTCCGGCGGTTGGCAGACCCGCGTGAAACTGGCCGCGCTTCTGCTGCATGAACCGAACCTGCTGCTGCTCGACGAACCGACGAACTTCCTCGACCTGCGGACGCAGATTCTGCTCGAACACTTCCTGCGAAACCACGACGGCGCGTGCCTGGTTGTGTCGCACGATCGCGCGTTCCTGAACGCCACCTGCGACCACACGCTCGGCCTGTCCCGCGGCAAGCTCGTCGCCTTCCCCGGCAAGGTCGATGCTTACCTGCAATTCCTCAAGGACCGCCGCCAGCACGACGAGCGTGCGAACGAGGCCGTGATGGTGAAGAAGCGGCACCTGGAAGACTTCATCGCCCGCAACAAGGCTCGTGCGTCGTCGGCGAAGCTGGCGCAGTCCAAGAGCAAGATGCTGGAGAAGCTCGAACTCACGGAGGTCATGGGCGATGAGCCGATGGTACGGATTCGCCCGCCGAAGATCGAGCCGCGGAAGGGGATCGCCCTGCGGTGCAAGGACGTGGCCATCGGCTACCCCGGCGGCCGGCAGATCGCGTCGGACATTTCGCTCGAACTCGACCACGGCGTGCGCATGGCCATCGTCGGCGACAACGGCCAGGGGAAGACGACGTTCCTCCGCACGCTCGTCGATTCCCTCAAGCCGCTCGCTGGCGAGGTCCGCTGGGGCCACGGCTGCCAGGTCGGCGTGTATGCCCAGCACGTGTACACCACGCTGCCCGACAACCAGACCGTCTTCGACTACCTCCGCAAGAACGCGACCCTCGGCACGAGCGATCAACAACTGCTCGACGTGGCCGGGTCGTTCCTCTTCAAGGGGAAGCACGTCGAGAAGGAAATCCGCGTGCTCTCCGGCGGGGAGCGTGCCCGACTCGTCATGGCCGGCCTGATCTTGAGCAAGCACAACGTGCTGATCCTCGACGAACCGGGTAACCACCTCGACGTGGACACGGTCGATGCGCTGATCGACGCCCTGAAGGAGTACGCCGGCACCGTCATCTTCACGAGCCACGATCGGCACTTCACCGGGCAAGTGGCCACGGGCATCCTGGAAGTGCGCGACGGCCGGGTGGTCGCCTACAGCGGCAAGTACTCGGCCTATCTGGACAAGGTGAATGAAGAGATCGATGCCGGCGAGCGCGAACTGGCGACCGAGCGGAAGAAGCTGCCGCCGGAAGTGCTGAAGGCCCGCCCGACGGCGAAGGCGATCCGCGGGGCGGACCAGGTTCGCGCAGAACTGGCAGCCGTCGAACAGTCGATGACCGACCTGGAAGAACGGAAGCGGGTGGTGGACGCCGGGTACACGACGGCGACGGAGAAGGACATGGACCGCCTGTACGACGAGATGATGGCCGTGGCCGGGGAACTGGCCGAGGCCGAGGAAAAGTGGACCGCGTTGCAGGCCGAGCTCGAGTCGGCGAAGTGACTTCGTGCGGGTGCTGGGCAACACCCGCCGAAATCCGGCCTGGGCGACCGTGGGCGAAGGCGACCGCGTCTGGGCGACGCGAACGGCTGGCTGAGAGGCACGCAGGGTGCCAAGAGCGGGCGAGCGCGGCAGATTGCGTGAAATTGGCGGGAATCTGAGGCGAAAATTCGCTGGATGGCAGGGTGCGACGGGCGGTAGAAGTGTCGGCGAACCCGACGATCCGCGGGAGTGTCGGACAGATCGATCACGTTAGGCGACGGCTTCCGAAGTTAGGGGCGCAGTCCGGATCAGAGCGGGCTGATTGACGGATCGCGGCGGTTGAGGAGGACGAGACGGAAAGCGGACGAGCTTCCTCCCGGCGGCCCGCGACCGCTCGGCCAGTGCGTGAGACAGAGCCTGCACATCATTGCCATACCGGGCCGCCAATTCGTCGCGCACGGCTCGGACCTCGGCCCGCACATCAGTTTCCGTCATCGTTACCTCATACTCGAGTCTGCCATACGGAAGGCTCCCGGCTGTTCTGAAAAAGCGCAGTGCACTCAATGTCACGGACCGACCACGACTTCGCCTGACGGACCTCGGAATAAGATTTCCAACTGATTCAGCACGTCCCGCCCGAGGATTCGCTCGACGCCCCCAAACTCCGCTTGAAGCCGACAGGCGAAGTCTTGTCCGTCCAGCCGAGCCCACGCCAAGAACGAGAGGGTCGCTGCCCGCGAACCGCCGACCCCGCTGATCTGGCCCTGCTGCCCCTGCGACGGGTCCAGGCCGATTGCCAGGCAGTCCGCCCACGGCAGCACGCTCACGTCCGCCCCGGTGTCCGGGATGACGCGGTCGAGCACGACCCCCGCCGCCCCCGCGGCCGACCGGAATTCCACGCTCACGACCGGTAGTGGTTCGCCGGGGTAACCCGTGTCGTATGAGAACGTGGCCCGCCGCACCCGATCCGGTTCGTCCTCTCGGCCGACGCAAGCCAAGTGCGGCCGCAGTCCCGTCGCTTCGGCCGCGGCTAGCACCGCCACCGGGCTTCGTCCGGACGCCACAACTCGGCCGTCGGCGTACCCCACCCACTGCCCGGCGT
>JBBQCQ010000201.1:0-6707 GCA_038318835.1 Gemmatales bacterium
AGTCCTTGCCCGACGATGAGTACGTCGCAATCGGTCATGTGGGGATTTTATTCCCGGCGACCCATCAGTACGACAGCGCCACTTCGATGAATCCCGAAGCGAGGGGGTTAATGGAGCCGTCCTGGCGGTTGTACAGTTGCCGCAGGGCACCGCCGGGGAGCAGCGTCGAGACGCCGCCGAGGATGATGATGTTGTTGTTCAACAGCGGCCGGTACTCGATCGACGTGCTCAAGTCGGTGCCGATGTCGCGGTCGATCCCCTTCTGGTAGACAAACTGTTCCAGCACGGCCGTCTTGTCGAACCACAGGAAGTTCACGTTGTTCACGCTGCGGAACCGCGGCGTGATGTCGGCGTCGAACCCGAAGTTCACGAGTTGCAGGCCGGGGTTTACGAAGTTCGTTTGGCCCTGAATCTTGCTCGACCGCAGGCCGTTGAACAGGCTGTTCCGCTGCGTCAGTTGCACGCCGAAGAGCGGGATGTTCTGGCGGTTGTAGAAGCTGAACTCGCCAGCGAACACGGTGTTGTCGAGGATACTGTCGAACCCGGTCGCCCGGCCGTTGGAGATGTTGTTGTCGCCGCTGGCCCACATGCCGGACACGCGGAACCGCGCCCAGTCGCGGTCGTAGGAGAGTTCCAGGGCGGCCATCTGGGCGCTGATCGACTGCGGCTTGCCGGCCAACGGGTTGTTGCTGTCGCGGCCAACGGCCCAGTAGAAGGCGTGGCTGAGGTTGAACCGGTCGATGTGCCCATCGCCGGCGAAGCCGAGGTACGCCACCTCGACGCGGTGCGGTTGGAAGATGCCGACGGGGTCCGGCCGCACGAGGAAGCGGTTGCGGTCGAACAGTGTGTCCGGGCCGTCGTTGTTGTAATGCACGCTGCCCTGGATGGTGTAGCCGGGGAAGATGAAGTCCTGGCGGTCGTAGTTGGCGATGGCGACGTTCTGGTTGCGGTCCTCGAACGTGTTCAGGCCGCTGTTGGTTTCCTTTTCCAGTTGGCGGAAGAACGCGAGGTTGTACTGGTCGCGGTTGCCGTTGGCGGTGCCGAAGAGTCGCACGCCGCGGTTCGTGTCGCTGAAGATGAACCCGCGAAAGTCACTCGTAAATGGCTGATTCCCGGCCCGGATCGACATGAAGTCGTACTCCGAGCTGGTGTCCGCCAGCTTCACTTCGGCGAACGCCTCTTGGAGCGTGATCCACGACCGGCCCCGCTGTGTGCCCCTGCGCACGTCGGGGCTAACGACGCCGACCTCGTCCACGTCGATGAAGTTTACGTTCACGGCCGGCGTCAGTTTCACCCGCCAGTCCATCGGCTTGAACGCTTGCGTGTCGCCGTGGAACAGGTCGAACGACAGGGTCGTCAGTTGCGAATACAGGAACTGGTTCGGCCGGCCGAAGTTCTCATACTGGAACGGCCGGGCGGTGCTCTCGAACGGGGTCGTGGCCGTCGGAATCTGCCGGCCCTCGAACAAGCCGATGGTATTCGCGGAGATATTCAGGAAGGTGTGCTGCCCAGAGATCGGGTAGTCGCCCTTAAGGACGTTGAGATTGTACGGGTCGAACCATCGGCCGAGGCGGTACGGGTTGTCCACCACCGTGCGCTGACCCTTGCCGTAGCGGTCCCACTCCGGCATGCCGATCCGCCAGCGGTCCTCGACGGTCACGAACTCCGCGTTCGATCCGCTCCGTGGGACGACACCGCTGGGGCCGCTGAACCCGAGCGGCGGCTGGAACGGCGGGGCAGTCAACACCTGCGTGGCCCCCGTCAGTTCGATCGTCGGCGTCCCAGCCGCCGGCGTCTCGGCCGTCGGTTCGAGGTCTCGCTGGGATGGGTCGCGAGGCTTGGCCGTCCCAGCCTCGGGTGAAGGTAGGGCGGGGATTGTGAGCGGTCCGTTCGGGGACTGGGCAGCCACGGAACCCGTGAAGCCGAGCAATGTGGCGAGAGCTAATAGTTGAAGCCGGGTCCGGAACTTCATGTGACGTTCTCCCACTCGCCGACCCAACGGACGGGTCAAAGCACAATCTTCCCGGCCATCAAACATATGGCCTACTTCCAGAGGAATATCGGCGGTAGCCGTGCCGAACATGAGGAAAGTGCCGGTTCTTCTGGTCGGGAAAGCCTGGCAAGATACTAGCCCCGCTAGCTTGCCCTGGTTCTCAGTCTGGCGGACGACTTGATCCGATCTTCGAGTTTCTGTCGAATTGGCTGGGAGGAAATGCCGACTGTATTGAGGAGACCACGAAAGCGTGTTACGCGGGATAGGGGATGCGATGAAACCCACGACTCACGACCGCAAGGTCCGATTGAAGTTGGAAACGCTCGACCGCCGCGATCAGCCGGCTGTCACGGCCACCCTCGCGGGCGGCACGCTGACCGTCGCCGGCGACGCGGCCGACAATCGCATCACGATCTTCCGCGACGGCACCGATGTCGTGGTGACCGAGCGCGGCGTTGAGGTCGGCCGGTTTGCGGTCGTCGGCGTCACTCGCATTCAAGTCGCGGCCGGCGATGGCAACGACGTGGTGAAAGTTGATCAAGGTCTTCTCATCAACACCGTCCTCGACGGCGGGGCCGGGATCGACCGTCTGGCCGGCGGCGGGGCGTTGAACGCCATCACCGGCGGCGACGGCAACGACGTGCTCAAGGGCGGCCTCGGGCGGAACGCGTTCGGCGGCGGGGCCGGCCAAAACAACATCTACAATGTTCGCACGGCCGACGCGGTGAACCTGACCGAGGCGAATCAGTTCATCCGCGAAACGGTCATCCCGGCCGACAACCGGGCACTCGGGGTGCCGCAGGAAACGCTTACCACGAACGACGTGACCTCCCTATTGCGGCGGGCGGCCGGGGCCTCGTCGTCGAGCGACGCGATCATCGTCGTCACCGACCGCAACGGTCGCATCCTCGGCGTGCGAGTCGAGAGTGGCGTGGATGCGGCCATTACTGGCAATCTGAATCAGCTCGTCTTCGCCATCGACGGGGCCTACGCGAAGGCCCTCACGGGGGCGTACTTCGGCAGCAACGCCGCCCCGCTCACCTCGCGGACAATCGAGAACATCAGCCAGAGCACGATCACCCAGCGGGAAGTCGAGGCCAACCCGAACATCACCGACCCAAACTCGACCGACCGCGGCCCCGGCTTCGTGGCCAACGTCGGAGCCAATGGCCACTTCCCGAAGGGCATCGCCTTCACGCCACAGGTTGACCTGTTCCAGATCGAACACACCAACCGCGACAGTTTCATCCACCCCGGTGCCGACGGCATCAAGGGCACGGCCGACGATGTGGACCTCGCCCAGCGGTTCAACCTGGAGTCGGCGTTCGTGCCGACCGGTCAGGAGTTGTTCGCCCCCAGTTCCTACGGCGCGCAGTCCGGGCGGATGGCGGCGGCCCAGTCGCGGGGCATCGGCACCCTGCCGGGCGGTGTGCCGATCGTCAAGAACGGCCAGATCGTCGGCGGCCTCGGCGTGTTCTTTCCCGGCAAGACCGGCTACGCAACCGAGGAGAATTCGTCGCGGAGTACCACCTTCGACCCGACGAAGCCCGACCGCACGCTGGAGGCCGAGTTCATCGCCTTCGCCACCATCGGCGGCGTCGATGTGCTCGGCGGCGTGCCGCTGCCGACGGGCGTCGCCATTCAGCCGGTCCTCGATTTCCTGGCCAATCAGCGTTTGAACAGCATCTATCTCGTCGGCATCAACCTCGAAATCTTCGGGGAGGGCATCCCAACGGAGGGGATCAAGAAACTCCGCGCGATCGGTGCGGCGCTCGGCCAGGGCAACCCCGACGACGGCGGAAACCAGATCGTGACGAACGACGCGAACGGCGACGGCACGGTCGGCGACACGGCCATGATACGGGCCGGCCAAGCCGTGCCTGAAGGTTGGCTGGTGACGCCGCACGACGGCGACGGCATCACGGCCGCGGAAGTGGAGGACATCATCAACCGCGGCATCCAGCAGGCCGACGCCACGCGCGCGGCCATCCGCCTGCCGCTCGGCAACCGCGCGCGGATGGTCTTCGCCGTGGCCGACAAGAGCGGGAAAATCCTCGGCCTGTACCGCATGCCCGACGCCACGATCTTCTCCATCGACGTGGCCGTGGCGAAGGCCCGCAACGTGGCCTACTACGCCGACGCCGACACGCTTCAGGCCATCGACCGCATCGACGACGTGGCCCCCGGCACAGCCTTCACGAACCGCAGCTTCCGCTACCTCGGCGAACCGCGATACCCGATCGGCATCGACGGCACCGACCCGGCCCCGTTCTCTCAATTCAACGACGACCGCGGCATCGACCGCTTCACCGGCCTGCAAGTCGGGGCACGGGCACCGGCGTCGCAGTTCACGAGCGTGGTCGGTAACGACTCGTTCAATCCCGGCACGAACTTCCGCGACCCGAACAACATCACGAATCAGAACGGCATCGTCTTCTTCCCTGGCAGTGCGCCGCTGTACAAGAACGGCCGGTTGATCGGCGGCTTCGGCGTGTCCGGCGACGGCGTCGATCAGGACGACGTGGTGACGAACGCCGGCGACACGAACTTCGGCGTGCCGCTGTCGATCAACCGCGTGGATCAAATTTTCATCCGCGGCGTGCGGGTGCCGTACCAGAAGAACCTGCGGAACCCGGAGGGGTAAAAGTGGGTCACTCGCTCCGCGAGTGCCCGACACTGAAAAATCCTGCACTCGCACGGGACGCACGGCCGATACCTTCCGTATTCCCGGAGGGTCGGTCATGCGAACGCTCGCGGCGGTGCTTCTGTCGGTCCTCGTCGGCGAGGCTTATGCGGAGGAGCGCGAGCCGTTCGCTTCTCGCACGACACCGTTCCTCATCCCGGCCGTTCACACCCACGAGCGGGCCGGCACGGTCAACCCCATCAGTAAGCACGCCGTGGCGGGGAAAAGCTCTCACGAGTCCGGGGGGTATGTCGGCGGTGGCAAACTCGTCCACGGCGAGGGCCGCAGCGTACAAGACGGTACCTTCGGCTGGGACTACACCGGCTTCGGCCGTCGGCCGGGCCGCTACTTCCTCGGCTGGTTCAACGATTCGCCGAAGCAACCCGCCTTCCTCCCGAAGTACAGCGCCGAAGGTCCCCGCGTGAACGACGTGGTGGCGCTGATGCCGTTCAAGAAAGCCGTCCGCGAGGCGAAGGCCGAGAAGCACGGCGGCGGCGAAGGGGAAGGCGGGCACTGAGCCTTGTGGCAATCCTCGGCGGGGCGAAAGCTCCGCCGCCCGCTACAATGCCGACGCCCCTTCCGTCCGTTCGGTGATCGGCCACATGACCATCCGCCTCGCGGTCTATCACGCCCCGTTCGATCCGCCGACTCTGCACCATCGGCAAATCGCGGAAAAACTCGTCGAGCAGTTCGACCGCGTCGTGGTCGTGCCATCCGGACCCCGCCCCAAGCCGGCGGCCGTGCCGGACAGCTTGCCCATCCACCGGGCCACGATGAGCGACCTGCACTTCCGCGGCCTGCCGAAGCTGACGGTCGATCTCAGCGATCTGGAAGAGAACAGCCACAGCCCGCCGGCCTGCCTGACCGACCGCTACCTCGTCGAGGGCGTCGAGTTCTGGCACGTCATCTCGGCCGACTGGATTCGCAACGGTCGCGCGAAGGAATCGACCATCCACAAAGAGTGGGAGCGCGGCCAGCAGCAGTGGGAGTCGGTCGGGTTTATCGTCCTCCGCGAGCGGGGCGAACCGCTTGACCCGGCCGACTTGCCGCCGAAGAGCGTGGTCATCGAGCACAACGCCTACGTGCCGAGCCAGAGCGTGCGGATGATGCTCAACCAGGGCGAAGAATCGGCGGTCGAGCACTTGTATCCGCCCGTCTGCTCGTACATCCGGCGGCACCGCCTGTATCGCGACGTGACCTTCCGTGACCGCGGCACCTTCCGCCCCGATCGGCCACGGTTCAAGATGTTCGTGGACGAATGGAAAGAAACGAGTCGCAACATCGGCGAACTGCTCGCCCCCTACACCGGCGACGATGCCGAGATGGTCGTGGCCGTCGGCGGCGACGGCACCATGCTACGGGCCATCCGCAAGCACTGGCGGGAGCGACTGCCGTTCTACGGCATCAACACCGGCGGCCTCGGCTTCCTGCTCAGCGGCCGCGACGTGACCACATTCTGGCGGCAAGACTTGTTGCTCTACCACCTGCCGCTGTTGCAGGTCGAAGTCGAGTTCACGAGCGGCGGCAAGCAGACGGCCATCGCGTTCAACGAGGCCTGGGTGGAACGCTCGACGGGTCAGACGGCGTGGGTGAAGGTGAGCATCAACGGCGAGGAGAAGATCAAGAACCTGGTCGGCGACGGCGTGCTTGTCTCGACGGCCGCGGGGTCCACGTCCTACGCCCGTGCGATGGGGGCGGCCCCGGTGCCGCTGAACACGCAGGTGCTGCTCCTGGTCGGCTCGAATGTCCTTCGCCCGGCTTTCTGGCGGCCGGCCGTACTGCCGATGGACGCGGAAGTGACGCTAGAAACGATCGACCCGGCGAAGCGGCCGCTGCACGCCTACTGCGATGGCGAACTGTTCCCAGAGCCGGTCAAGCGAATGCACATCCGCGTGAGCCGCACCGCCGCGGTCGAGTTGGCCTTCACGCGAGGCCACGACCCCTTCGCGAAAGTGGAGCAGGTGCAGTTCCCCGGGGGGGATTAAAATGGGCGAGAGCCACAGGCACGGCCGTGCCTGTGGCTCTCGCCCA
>JBBQCQ010000202.1:0-6687 GCA_038318835.1 Gemmatales bacterium
GCCGCACCGGCCAGCCGTGCCCGACGTGCGGCCGGACGATTGAGGTGACGACGCTCGCGGGGCGGTCGTCGCACTTCTGTCCGTGCTGTCAAACGCTCACACGCCCCCGTCGCCCAGCCAAACGCTGACGGCAGAGAGAAACGCCGACCATGTCCTACCGTGGTTTCAAACGCCTGCTCGGCGAAACTGGCCTCGAACGCAAGTGCCGCTACTTGCTCGGCGCGGGCGTCATTCTGCTGATGTCCGTCAGTTTCGTCGTGTACGCCCGGCAGACCGAGGAGTTGGCTTACGACCAGTTGCAGAACACGGGGCAGACCCTCGCCCCGACCGTGATCGCGCGATACCACACGAAGGCCGAGTTTCGCGACACCCTCGACCGCTACCAGCGGATGGCCGAAGACGAACTGCCAGCCCAACTCAAGAGCTACAAGTACAAGCTTTACTCCGTCATTCCCGGCGGCAACTCCGACCTGCAACCGCCGAGTGACGAACTGCCGATCTTGCAGAGCTTCCAACAGAATCCCGACAAGACCGATTACGCGATTACCGTGCCTGCCGAGCGGGTGTACGTGTATTACGCTCCCGTTCGGGCGGGCCGGAAGTGCGTCGATTGTCACCGCGATGAGAAACTCGTCCCGAACCCGGTGGCGAACCTCAAGGAAGGCGACTTGCTCGGCATGGTGTCGGTGCGGATGTCCACGGAACTGATTGAAACCGGCTTCCACCAGAATCGCGCATTGCTCATCGCGTTCGCCATCGGCACGACGGTGCTGATCCTCGCCGGCAGTTATCTCATCATCCGCTACGTGATCGTGAAGCCAGTGAAGCACCTGAAGGACGTGAGCGAGGCCATCGCGTCCGGCGAACTGAACGTGCGAAGCGAAATCCAGACCGGCGACGAATTCGAGGACCTGTCGATCGCCTTCAACCGGATGCTGCGGAACCTGACGAGCATGCAGGACCGCAACCGCGGCCTTATCACCGACCTCGACCGCAAGGTGGACGAACTGGCCAGCGTGAACATGGCCCTGTACGAGTCAAACCGCCTGAAGGGGGACTTCCTCTCGACGATGAGCCACGAACTGCGGACGCCCTTGAACAGCATCATCGGCTTTAGCGAAGTGCTGTTGAATGCCGAGAACCTGTCCGACAAGCAGCACCGCTACGCCGGCAACATCATGACGAGCGGCCAGCAACTGCTCGCGCTCATCAACGATGTGCTCGACCTGGCGAAGGCCGAGTCCGGCAAGATGCGGTTCCACCCGGAAACGGTCCACACGGCCGAGTTGTGCGAGCAACTGCTGGCCTTACACAAGCCGGCGGCCGAGAAGAAGAACGTCGAGCTACGCTTGCACGTGCCGCCCGACGCGCCACCCGTGAAGCAGGACGCGGGCAAACTGCGGCAGATTCTCGCCAACCTCATCTCGAACGCGATCAAGTTCACGCCCGAGGGCGGGCGCGTGACGCTGGCCGCGCAGGTGGTCGGCGACGACCTCGTGCTGACGGTCGAAGACACCGGCGTGGGCATCGCCGCGGAGGAGCAGGAGAGCGTCTTCGACAAGTTCCGCCAGAGTGCGAACCCTCTCACCCGCGAGCAGGGCGGCACCGGGTTGGGTCTGTCCATCGTGAAGGAACTGGCCAAACTCCTCGGTGGCGACGTAACGCTGAGGAGTGAACTCGGCCGCGGCAGCACGTTCACCGTGCGGGTGGCGACCGACCTGAAAGAAGAACCGCTCCTCGCGTTCGACCTGCCCGGCGAAGGCCGAGGGTGAATCGAGGATAAAAGAAGAGTCTCACGCAAAGCCGCGACGACGCCAAGTAGAGAAGCAGGAGAATGATGATTCTTCATTCTCAGAATTGATCTCCTCCAGATTTCGTTCTTGGCGTCTTTGTGGCTTTGCGTGAGCCTCTTCTTTCTTGTCTCTGCGAACCGAGGAACGTCATGCCCCGCTTCCACCTCGCCACCTTCGCGTCCGACGCCACGCCGCCGCTTGGCCATCCGCTGTGCGGTGGCTGGATCGAACCCGTTCGCGGTGTGGACGACCCCTTGAAGTGCCTGGGTGTGGTTCTCTTCGGAGACGGGAAGCCGATCGTCCTCGCGGCCCTCGACTGGACCGGCCTACGGAACGAAGCCTTTCGTACCTGGCGAGCGGCTCTCGCCGATGCGGCCCATACTACCGTGGACCGCGTCGCGATTCATTGCTTGCATCCGCACAACGCCCCGTTCGCCGACACAGAGGCGCAAAAGCTGCTCGCTGCGGTCGGCGGTCCGCCTTTGCTCGACCTGGACTTCTTCGCGAAAGCCGTGACGGCCTCGGCCGACGCGCTACGGAAGGCTCTGCCGTCCACCCGTGAGTTCACGCATGTCGGCTTCGGGTCGGCGGCGGTGAAAGACGTGGCGTCCAACCGCCGCGTGCTCGGCGCGGACGGCAAGGTGAAGTTCACCCGCACGAGCGCGACAAAGTCGAAGGAAGCCCGCGACGCGCCTGAAGGAATCATCGACCCGCTCCTGCGAACACTCAGCGTCTGGGCCGGCGACACACCGCTGGCGGCGTTACACTTTTACGCCACGCACCCGATGAGCTACTACGGCGACGGCCGCGTGAGCGCCGACTTCTGCGGCCTCGCCCGGCAGAAACGGCAGGACGAACAGAAGACGGTCTTTCAGGTCTACTTCAGCGGCTGTGCTGGGAACGTGACGGCGGGCAAGTACAACGACGGCGAGAAGGCCAATCGCGCGATTCTCCGCGACCGCGTTCACGCGGGCATGGTGGCGGCCTGGAAGGACACGCGGCCGTTCCCGGTCAAGGCCCTGGAGTGGTCGGTGGAACCCGTGACGTTCGCCGCCCGCCCGGAGCCGACATTCGGAGAAGAGATCAGCAGCCGCGACATGAAGGACGAGAAGCTCTCGAAGGCTCGCCGCAACAACGCCGCCTTGCAGCTCGCATGGCGGAAGCGAATCACGACACCGGTCGAGGTCACGGCGCTCGATTTCGGCGGCAAGCTGAAGACGCTGCACCTGCCCGGCGAGCCGTTCGTCGAGTACCAACTCGCGGCCCAGAAACTCGTCGGCGATCTACCCGTGTGCGTGGCCGGGTACGGCGCCGGCGGCATGGGGTACATCCCCACCGCGGCTGCGTTCCTCGAAGGCGGCTACGAGCCGACGGTTGCCCTCGCGGCGGGCGATTCCGAGGGATTGTTGTTAAAGGCGATGGACAAACTCCTCAAACCCCGACGGTGACAGAATGCGAACCGCACTCGGACTTTTGGCCCTCTTCGCCGTCCTGCCCGCGACGGCGGCCGATCCCGCGTACAAGGCGGGCGTGGCGCGGGTGAACATCACGCCGACGGAATTCATCTGGATGTCCGGCTACGCCAGCCGCAAGATGCCGGCCGAGGGGAAGACGCACGACCTGTTCGCGAAGGCACTCGCCCTTGAAGACGCGGCCGGCCATCGCCTCGTCCTCGTGACGACCGACCTGATCGGACTGACGAAGGAACTGAGCGACGGCGTCTACGCGGGCGTGGCGAAGGCCGCGAATCTGAAGCGGGAACAACTCTTGCTTAACGCCTCGCACACGCACTGCGGGCCGGTCGTCGGCGACAACTTGCTGGACATGTTCGACCTGACGACGGCGCAGAAGAAGCCGATCGCCGACTACGCCGCGAAGTTGAAGGAACAGTTGATCGCGGTGGTCCTCGACGCCGTGAAGAATCTGAAGCCCGCAACGCTGGCATTCGGGCAGGGTGAAGCGGCCTTCGCCGTCAACCGCCGCCAGAAGACGGAGAAGGGCATCACCCTCGGCGTGAACCGCGAGGGGCCTGTCGATCATGGGGTGCCGGTGCTGAGCGTGACCGCGGCCGATGGCAAACTCCTCGCCGTGGCCTTCGGCTACGCCTGCCACAACACGACGCTGTCGTATTTCCAGTGGTGCGGCGACTACGCCGGCTTTGCACAAATTGAAGTTGAGAAGGCGAACCCTGGCACGACGGCGATGTTCTGGATCGGCTGCGGGGCCGACGCCAACCCGAACCCGCGTGGCACCGAAGACCTGGCACGCCGGCACGGCCAGGAACTCGCCGCCGCCGTGGGGAAGACTCTCGCCGGTGCGCGCAAGCCGATCACCGGCGGGCTCGCGGCCGGGTACGAGGAAATTGCACTCGACCTGGACAACTCGCTGACGCCGGAGAAACTCCGGGCCGACGCCCTGAGTTCGACGGCGGCAGTTCGCAACCGTGCGAACCGACTAGTGAAGGAGCACGCCGACCACGGCAAGTTGCCGCTCACCTACCCGCGGTACCCGGTTCAGGCGTGGTCTGTCGGCGATCAGATCACCTGGGTCGGCCTCGGGGGCGAGGTCGTGCTCGATTACGCGACCCGTCTGCGCAAGGAGTTGCCCGCTGGCCGCACACTCTGGGTGGCGGGCTACTGCAACGACGTGATGGCGTACATTCCCTCGAAGCGAGTTCTGGCCGAGGGCGGGTACGAGGCCGATTCGTCGATGGTCTACTACGGTCTGGCCGGCAAGTGGACCGAGGGCACCGAGGACAAGATCGTGGGAACGGTGACGGCGCTCGTGAAGCGATTGACGGAAACGAAACCCTGAATCGCGGCAAATTCCGCCGCTATGCGATTTTTCTGTTGAAACCGCACGAGGGATGAATTTACATAGGATTTCCGAGTCCTGCGGTCGCTCGCACTTCGCGGCGTTGACCGACAGGGCTGATCCGTCCGCGAAAAGGCACACACATGACGAAGCTCCGCACCATGCTTTTCGTGGCAGGGATGCTGTTCCTCAGTAGCACACTCGTGGGGCAAGACGCCAAGAAGGACGCCGAGAAGCCGAAGACGACGGCGAAGGTGAAGGGCAACCTGCCCCAGAACTGGGCCAAGATCGGCCTGAGCGATGAGCAGAAGCAGAAGGTCTACACGATCGACGCGAAGTACGATGAAGAGATCGATGCGCTCACCGCGAAGATCAAGGAGTTGAAGGACAAGAAGAAGAAGGAACAACTCGAAGTGCTCTCTCCCGAGCAGAAGAAGCGGCTCGAAGACACGATCAAGAAAGCCGCCGGTACCGACAAGTAACTTCATCGTCGGGCGAACTCATCTGGGTTCGCCCGACGGTCTCTCCAGGATGACGGATTTGGGAATCGAACGCACCATTCGCCCCGCGGCCACGACCATACTTTCGTGGCCGCGGCTTGTCGAACGCCTCGCCGCTCTCGGCGAAGTGCCGGTCGTGCGTATGATCGACGGCCTGCCCGCCTTCCCAGACGAAGTGCCGGCCGACGAGTGGCAGGAACTCCGCCTCAGCTTGGCCGGCGGTATGGTCACGATTCGCTGGGCCGGGGCAGACTTCCGCTGCGTGACGTGGGGCACCTCCGACGACGCCCTCCGGCAGTCGTGGGACAAGCTCTGCTTCGCGATTGCTACTGTCGTCGAAGGGCAGATTGTCGAGGAAGGCCACTCGCAGACAGCGACTGACTTCGCGACGCGGGTCGGGTTGAATTAGGGAGCCGTCAGCACGAACCAGCCGACGGGCTTGCACTTCGTGCGGTCCCAAACGCGGCCGAGCCACACGCCACACGCCACTTCCCGCAACTCGTCGCGGAATGTCCCGTACAGCGGATAGCTCAACGGGTAATCCATCACGAACGCCGGTAGACCATCCATCCAACTCACATCGGGCCGACCTTGCGAGGGCAGGGCGGTGAAGCCGGGGAAGCGGTTCGTAAACGAGCCATCGTCCGCGAACGTCTTGCCGCGGAAGAGAATGCTCTGCACCCGCGCCCGGAACCGCGGCACGACGGCACTGTCGGCCCACAGCACGCGGCCGCGGTAGGCCGCGGCCGGCGGTTGCGTGGGTGCGCCGGCGGTGAACAGGGCCGTCAATTCCGTGGGCGACAATCGGGTGTACGCACGGGCCGGATCGGCGGCGGGGGCGACGCCGGCGAACGTCAGCACGATCAAGGTGGCAGCAAACCGCATGGAAATTCTCGGCGGGAACGAGGTCAATGGTTAAGCCATCGGCCCGGCGAACGCCAGAAGTGAAGGGGGACTTCGCCTTCTCGAACGACGCGGGTGTGCCCCCACAGGCCTCGCCGTCACGACCCGCACTCGACTTCCGAAGTCGGTCCTACGGTTTCTTCCGGCCGATGATGACGACCGCATGAAGGCCGTCGTCCTGGAAGGTTAGCGTCGCGGTCACGCCGGAAAGCTCGGCCATCAGTTTGCCCGAGGCCGAGCTCATCGGCGAGGCCGGCTGAACCGGAACCGCTCGCGAGCCGTGGACGCTGCACTGGCACGCGAGACCGTCGGGTGTGAGTGTGTACCGGCCGCCTTCCGGGCAGTGCGGTCGCACGCCGTACACACGGCCAACGCGGGCCAGCAGTTCGTCGGTCGCCGCCACTTCGCCGCGGTCGTTCCACCCGCGGCCGACGCTCGCCAGCAGGCTGAAGTTCGCCTCGCACGCCGCCAGGTCGTTCTCGGCCCACCCCAGGCGGTAGCCGGGCAGCACGCGGTTCCAGTTCTCCGGGCGGATGCGGAGCATCGCGTTTCCCTTCGGACCGTCCGCCGTCTTCACATCGCCGGCCTTCTCCGCGGCCGCGTGCGCGGCGGCCAGGTCTTCCAGCACGAACGGCCGGTTGGCTACGTACAGGCCGTCGCCGATGCGCCCCCAGAAG
>JBBQCQ010000203.1:0-6680 GCA_038318835.1 Gemmatales bacterium
GGCCCCCGGGGGGGCCCGGGCCTCGCCCGTTATCATTCCGCCTTGACCCGATTCTTGATCGAGCGTATGACCCCACGTCACGAACCGATTCACCGCCCGGTGCTGCTCCACGAGGTGCTCGCGCACCTCGACCCGCGGCCGGGCGAAACCTGGATCGATGCGACCCTCGGCGTGGGCGGCCACAGCCGGGCGATGGCCGAGAAGTTGCTGCCCAACGGGCGGCTGATTTCGCTCGACCAGGATGCGACGATGATCGAACTCGCCCGCCCGCGGCTGGCCGACCTGCCGGTGACGCTGGTGAACGCGAACTTCGATCAGTTGAAGGATGTGCTGGAAAATCTGGGCCTGGCGGCCGTGGATGGGGTGCTGGCCGACCTCGGCTTCTGCTCGGACCAGATGGACGACCCGGCCCGTGGGTTCAGCTTCCAGGGGGATGGGCCGCTCGACATGCGGCTCGACCCGGATGGCGGGATGACCGCGGCCGACCTCGTGAACACGACCGGCGAGGAGGCCCTCGCGAATTTGATCTTCGAGTACGGTGAGGAACGACACAGCCGCAAGATCGCCCGGCGGATCGTGGAGCGGCGGAAGACCCAACCGTTCGCGACCACGGCCGACCTTGCCAATGTTGTGAAGCACAGCGTACCCTGGGGGCCGGACGCTCGCCGCATTCACCCGGCCACGCGAACCTTCCAGGCCCTGCGGATCGCGGTGAACGACGAACTCGGTGCCCTCGACCGCCTGCTGACCGTGCTGCCGAAGTTCGTGCGGCCCGGCGGGCGAGTGGGGATCATCAGCTTCCACTCGCTGGAAGACCGGCGGGTGAAGCACGCCTTCCGGGACCGGCCCGAATGGCAGCCGATCACGAAGAAGCCGGTGGAAGCCACGGACGCGGAGGCGGCCGGCAACCCCCGGTCGCGGTCGGCGAAATTGCGTGTGGCGAAACGTGTCGATGGTTAGGCGTCGGTGACCCCACGCCCTGGGAGGCTCAAGGATGAGCGGCGATAACAAGATGCATTTCGACCCGATCCCCGCCCCGTCGCGGCCGGACCTGCCGAAGGTTCCCGACCTGCCGTCGCTCGCGGCCTTACCGCCCAAGCCCGTCGCGACGGCCCCGCCCACGGAACCGGCGCCCGCCCCGGTGAGCGGGTCGATGCTCGACCACCTCTGGCCGTCGCGGGCGAAGGTCGCGATCGCGGCCGGCGTGCTCAGCCTCGTTGGCAGCGCAGGGGCGATGCGATACCTCTGGCCCGCCAAGCCGCCGGTCACGGCCGAATTCACCCCCAACTCGCATCCGGCCCCGCTGCCGAGCACGACCCACGGCACCAGCGGCAGCCCGGCGGCGTCCGAGTTCAAGAAGACCGAACTGGCCCCGCCAATGATCGCTCCAGTGCCCGTGCCTGCGGTGGAAGTGCCGGCCATCACCTGGTCGCCAACGCCATCACCGGCCGCGACGGCATCGACGACCCTGCCGCGGATCGATTTGCCCGACCTGGTCCCCGTGCGGGCGACCGAGCCACCGGTGGAAGCTCCGAAGGTCGAGGTCAAATTGCCCGAAATCAAGGGTGGCAGCGCTCCGCCGGCCCCGTCAGCGCTGGCCCTGCCCACGATTGGGATTGGAACCCCGCCGCCGGCCGTGGAAGCACCGACGCTCGCCATCCCGCCGCTTGGTGTGCCGGGCACAACTGCCGCCCCGCCCCTTCCGACCGTCGGCGAACTGCCGAAGGTGGACATGAAACTCGAACTGCCAAAGCTGGACCCTCGGCCCGTGCCGACCGGCCCGGCGGTCGCGCCGTCGCTGCCGGAGGTGGCACCGCTGCCGAACGTGTCCCTGACGCCGCCGGGACTGCCGAAAGTCGAGGTGGCCGCGCCGCCGAAGCTGGAACTGGCGCCGCCGCCCGCATTCGAGCTCAAGCCGGTCACGCCGGCCCTGGAACTGCCGAACGTCGGCACGCCAACGCTAACACCGGCACCGACCACCGGGGCGAAGACCGACTACGACGTGGACCTGCACTACGTGAAGGGCGGCGACAGTTGGGCGGCCGTCAGCAAACAGTATTATGGCGACGAACGGTACGCCGAGGCGCTGAAGGGGTACAACCAGAACGCGGCCGTCACGCAACTGCAACGGGCTGAAGTACCGCCGATCCACGTCCTGCGGAAGAACTTCGCCACGGCCATCGGTCGGCCGGCGGAGAAGCCCGCCGAGTGGGGCGCGATCCAGCCATCGGCCGCGACCGAACGCCGCACCAACGGCGGGGCCAAGACCTACGTGGTGCCGACTGGCGGCAAGAGCATCAAGGACATCGCCGCCGACGCCTACGGCGACGAACGCTACTGGGGCACCGTGTGGGAGTCCAACCCGAAACTGACCCCCGACAAGCCGATCCCGGAGGGGACGAAAATCGTCCTCACGTCGCAGTCGAAGATCGGCGAGTGATGCACGTGTTTGCAGCTCGTCAAAAAGAAAGCCCACCCGCATTCGGGTGGGCTTCGTCGCGTGTGCGAAGACAGTATTACGGGCCGATGGCGACCGCACCGCGTTCGCCGGTGCGAATGCGGATGGCGTCGTCGAGGGACAGCACGAAAATCTTGCCGTCGCCGATGTTGCCGGTTTCGCCGGTGCGGGCCGCGTGAACGATCGCTTCCACGGTCGCTTCCACGAACGCCTCGTTCACGCCGATCTCGAGCTTCAACTTCGGCAACAGTCGGACTTGCATCTCCTGGCCGCGGTACACTTCCGTGTACCCCCGCTGCCGGCCGCAGCCGCGCACATCGGTGACGGTCATCAGGTACACGTCCCGCTCCGCGAGGGCGCGCTGCACGTCGTCCAGCTTTTCCGGACGGATAATCGCAACAATCAGTTTCATGAGTAGTGTGGGATGAGGTTGTGTGGGAAGAAAACCCGCGGACGCACGTCCGCGGGCGGTGAGAATTTAGGCTTCGACGGCCGTCGTGACGCCCCCGCCGAGCGACTCGGTGAACAGCTTTTGCAAGGCGCTCTTCATGGCGACCGGGTCGCCCCCACGGAAGCGGAACGTGCTGCCGCTGACCGTGGTCACATACGGGTACACCGCCTTGAACTCCTTGCTCGGCGGATGCTCGCCGGTCTGGCAGAGCTTGCTCCACACAGTCATGAGTTGCTGCTCCGACGCCCCGCCGATGGTGACGCCGAACCGCTTGCCGCCGCCGTTGATCGGCGGAGCCGCGGCCGACTTCGGGTTGACGTTCGTGGACCCGTCCATGTCCGGCTCGAGGTCGAGGCCGGTTTCGCCGTGCTGGCTCAAGTCGAGGCCAATGGCTTCGTCCTTCTCACTGACGGTGAAGCCGATGGTCTTGTCGATGAGCAGGACGAGGATGCACGTCACGGTGAACGCGTACACGGCCGACAGACACGCGGCCTTGATCTGCCACATGATCTGCGAGGACATGTTGTACGTCACGGTCGTCCCTTCCACGTCCGTCTTGCCGGGGAACGCGCCGAGGGGCATTTCCGCTCCGTAGCCCCACAGCGGTAGGCTGACGAAGAAGGCCGTCAAGATGGCCCCGAGAAACCCGCCGACGCCGTGGATGCCGAAGGCGTCCAGCGAGTCGTCGTAGCCCAGGATGCCCTTGAGCGCGACCGCCCAGTAGCAGACGACACCGGCGATCAGGCCGATAGCCAGAGCACCGGCTGGGTAGACGAATCCGCTGGCCGGGGTGATGGCCACTAGACCCGCGACGAGGCCGGACGCGAAGCCGAGCGCTGTCGGCTTGCCGCGGTGCAGCCACTCGACGAGCAACCAGGCCAAGCCGCCCGCGGCCGCCGCAATCTGCGTGAACGTGAACGCGGACACAGCCTGCCCGTTACAGTAGAGGGCGGACCCGCCGTTGAACCCAAACCAACCGAACCAGAGCATGCCCGCCCCGAGCAGGGTGAAGATCATGCTGCTGGGGTGCATTGGGTGCTTGCCGTAACCGATCCGCTTGCGGAGCAGGAGGACCGCCGCGAGACCGCTGAACCCCGCCGCGATGTGAACGACCGTACCACCGGCGAAGTCGATGGCGCCGTTCGCGCCAAGCAATCCGGCCGCCGGCCACACCTTTGTGGCCCCGTTCGTCCCGGCCACGTCCACCTTCGTAGCCGGCGACCACTCGAACGACCAAACCATATGGGCCAGCGGGTCATAGACGATCGTCGTCCAGACCAGAGCAAACAGCAGGTACGAACCGAACTTCACCCGCTCGGCGAACGCCCCCGACACGAGTGCGACCGTGATGATCGCGAACATGCCCTGGAACATCGCGTGCAGGTACAGCGGCAAGTTGGTATTCGGGAAGGTGTTGAACTTGTTGGCTTCGGGCAGGGCGTCTTCGGCCTTCTTCTTCTGTTCGTCCGTCGCCTTGGCCGGGTCGATGCCGTCCGCCTTGAGCAGGTCGTCGGTCGTCTTCGGGACGGCGGCTTCGGCCCCAAGGAACATGAGTTCCTTGCTGAACCCGACCACGCCGGCCTTGATTGGCTCGCCCTTGTCATCGCTGCTAATGGAGAATTTGACGGCCGGCGTGCCGAACGCAAGGGCGTAGCCGATCACCACCCACTGCACACCGACCAGGCCGAGCGCGACCATGGTGTGCATCATGGTGCCGAGGATGTTCTTCCGGCGGGCCATGCCGCCGTAGAAGAGGGCCAGCCCCGGCATCATGAGCATCACGAGCGCACAAGATACGAGCATCCAGGCGGTGTCGGAATACTTGTGGGCGGCGGTCGTGGCATCTGCGGCCGCCTTGGCGGCTACCTCGACATCGGCTTTCATCGCCGGCGTTTTGGCCGGGTCGGGCGTTTCGGGCGGGGCCTGGGCGAAGCCCGAGAGCGAAGCGAAGAGGAAGAGCGTGGCGATTAACGTCGCCCGAACTGCAAGAAACACGGGCACCTCCGGGTAGGGGAGAGTAGGGGAAAAGACCAAACGCCCCCCAACGCAGTCAACATGCCGAGATTGCCACGAAATGAGGCTGTCGTAATCTCTTGCCCTGCATGGACTAACAGCGATCGATATCCGGATGCCACTTCTGACAATCGGCCTCACTGCCTTACTTATGAGCAAAACGTGCGCGATGTGTGAACAATTCGACCCTTTGGACGCTTTTTCAATTGTGTTGAAACTGTTACAGTCCTGTTTGCAGTTTCTACTGTGATGACAATTTGTGCAGACTCAGCCTATCCCGGAATTAAGGTGTTCACCGGCAAACACTTACCGAAGGGCAGATGACCGCGAAATTCAATTGGCACACGTTCTGCTTCGTGAAGATTCATCCAACGCGAAATTTGGCTCGCCGCGGAGTACTTGGCCGGATCGCCCGCCGCTTTCCCAGGCGACGGCAGTTCACACCCCCGAACTGAGACCCGACACTTCACGCACGAAAGGCACCCCTAATGCGGGCCGCCGGCTCCCCCAGCCGGCGGCCCGCGTGCGTTTCCCCCCCGCATTTCCCTTCGTCTTACAATTCCCTCTGCTTATAATGTCTCAATTCTGTAGCCGGCCGAAGGTGGGGCACCATGAACAATCCGTCCATCTTTGTCGCCCCGCCGACGCTCAAACTGCCTACCGCCCCGCTCGGCCCATTGCCGTCAAGCGAGTCGGCGGACCTACTGCGGCAACTGCTGGATGTGCAGAAGGAACAACTGGCCCTCTCCAAGAATGCCGCCGCCGCGGCGGACTCGCAGACTCGCTGGAAGAACTTCCTGGCCCGCTGGCAGACCGAGTTCCCCGATATCGGAATCGCGTGCAAGGAAGTGCTGCCGATCATCGAGCGGACGTACCTGCGGATGATCGCGGAACTCACCGCCCGCCTCCGTGGCGACGAGCCGGACGACCTGGAGAGTGAATTCGTTCTCGCCGAATTCCTCGACAAGTACGGCTTGCGGCTGAGCCAGCTTGGGACCATTGTCAGTCAGTTGTCGCCCATCGCCGACGCAACCCCGTCGCCGGCCGTCGAGCCGGAACCTTCGTGAGTGTGCCGAACCCGTACATGGAAATCTCCGCCCCGGACTTGAGTCGCATCCGCGAACTGTACACGCAGGGGCGGTACCGCCAGGCGCTCGCCGCGTCCGAGGCGTTCGGCCCCTTGCCGACCTGGACGAACACGCCGGCCCGCCTGCTGGCTGGCCGCCTGGCGATGCAACTCGGCGCGCCGCGACTGGGTCGCAAGCTGCACGCCGCCGCCTTCCGCAGTAGCCCGTCGAACCTCGAAGCCGTCTACTACCACGCCCGCTATCGGTTCGAGCGGTTCGGCCCGCTCGCCAGCTGGAAGTTCATCAAGGAACAGACCGACTGGGCCGACGCCTCGCCGGACCTGCGGGCCGACTGGCTGGCGTTCAACGCGTTCGTCATGTCCCGCCTGCACGACTTCGACCGGGCCGAGCGGTTCCTGTTCCAGGCCGAAGCCCTCGCCCCCCACCGGGCGTGGATTCAGGTCGAACGCGCCGCCGTCCTCGAAGCGGTCGACCGATCCGACGAGGCGATGGCGGCCGCCCGCCAGGCGCTCGAGTTCCAGCCGTGGTTCCGCCCGGCCGTGCAGGCGGTGGCGCACCTGCTCCAGAAAGGTGGACACGACACCGAGGCGGTCACCTTCCTGGAAGCCGCGACGCACCACCTGGAAAGCGGCATCGTCTCGGCCCATCTCGCGGCGTTACAGATCGAACT
>JBBQCQ010000204.1:0-6650 GCA_038318835.1 Gemmatales bacterium
GACGCGGTTGATGCCGAACGCCGCGAGGACGTGAACCTTCTCCGCGTCGAGGCTTTCCGGCGTCGATTCGACCGAAAACTCGTGCGACCCCCACGCGGTGATCGGCAGCCACTTCTGAACTGCTTCCAGGAATCGCCGCAGTTGTTTCGCGGTCAGGTAGGTCGGCGTACCGCCGCCGATGAACAGCGTTTCAACGGGTTGCGGTTCCCGCAGGGTGGCCAGTTCGAGTTCGAGCGCGTCGAGGTAAAGTTCGATGAGATGATCTTGCCCCGCGGTGACGGCAAAATCGCAATACCCGCAATGGTGGCCGCAAAACGGAATGTGCAGATAAGCCGTTCGCGGCTGCACCCACGGCGGGTCGGTGAACATGCAGGTATTTTAGCGATCCGGTCGGGCCGGGGCCAATCGCACCGGCCGTTCCGATCGCACCTCGGTCGGCGGCGGGAGTTCGTCGATCCGTGGCGGAGCGATCGGCGGTGGCACTATCGGCACAGCCGGGGCCGGTATCCACGACTGTGGGTCAGCACCCGTCGGAGGCATCGCCGCGGGCGACGGACCGTACACGGGCGGGCCGGGTGTGCCGATGGCCATGCCCGGCAGCACTCGCACGGTGATGTCCTTATCGGCCTCGAATGTCCGGCCGTCGAGCGTTTGCATCCGCACCACGAGCCGCACCTTCTCGGTACTCGGCAGTTGGTCCCATTGAAGCAGCACGTAGTAGCCGGTCGCGAACAGGCCACTTCGCCATGTTTTGCGAAGTTGATCGGGCGACACATCCCAGCGGCCGATGGCGGTCTTCGTGCCGCTGCGGGCGACTTCGTAGGCCAGGATCGTCACCGTAGCGGGCACCTTCACGGCGGAATTGTCCTCGTCGCGCGGCACGAGCACCACCTGCAACGCCTCGTCGCCGGGCTGACTGTCATTGTCGGCCCCGCCGGTGCCGGTGCCGAGAATCAGTTCTTTCAGAGGCTGGAACGGCAGGCCGCCCTCGTCGCCCACGACCGGCCCGCGGGTCTGCCGCTGGTAGGCGTCGTTGAGTTGGCGAGTGTTGCGAAGCTCCGACTGAGCGGCTGACAGTTCCCGCTCGCGGGTCCGCAGTTCCGACTCGATGAGGTCGTATCGTTTGTGTGGCCGGCATCCGACCACGGCGATCACCATACCCCCCAACAGCACGAGCCGACCCCACCGCGATCGTTCGTGGCGGGGTCGGCTCGTGCTGTGAGGGGCCGGGGTGTGCATCCTGCTGCGCCGCGGCTTCCACCGCGGTCAATCCGTTTTGGGTCGGGCCATGCTATCCGGCATGCGCTCCAACACGTTGTCGATCAGCCCGTAGGCCTTGGCCTCTTCCGCCGCCATGAAGTTGTCGCGGTCCGTGTCCTTCTCGACCTGCTCGAAGGACTTGCCGGTGTGCCGCTTCAGAATTTCATTCAGCCGCTTCTTGGTCTTCAGGAACTCCTTCACGTGAATCTGAATCTCGGAGCTGGTCCCCTCCATGCCGGCAAGCGGCTGGTGAATCATGATCCGGGCGTTCGGCAGGGCGTATCGCTTGCCGGCCGCTCCGGCCGTGAGCAGCACCGCCCCCATGCTCGCCGCCATGCCGATGCAGTAGGTCGAGACCGGGCAGGTCAAGAACTGCATCGTGTCGTAAATCGCCATGCCGGCCGACACGCTGCCGCCGGGGCTGTTGATGTACAGGTGAATGTCGGCCTTCGGGTCCTCGAACTGCAAGTACCGCAGTTGCGCGACGATCAGGTTCGCCATGTCGTCCTGAACGACCCCCTGCAGGAAGACGATTCGGTCTTTCAGCAGGCGGCTGTAAATGTCGTAGGCGCGTTCTTCGCGGCCCTTACTGTCGATCACCATCGGAATCAGCGGCATCGTCAGGCCTCCCCGCGGACGGCCGGCCGTGTGGTATCGGCGGCCGGCGCGTGCTGGTGTGAGTGGGGTCGGGCGGGGCTACCGCCCGGTGTCCGTCGGGCGTCGGCCCGATGGGAATGTTCGCTTCAGAGGCGGCAACCGGCCGCGCCAGGATAATCGTTACTTCTTCACTTCGGCCGGCTTCGTCAGCACGTCGTCCACGAGGCCGAACTCCTTCGCCTCGAAGGCCGAGAAGTAGCGGTCGCGGTCGCTCTCCTTGGCGATGATGTTCAGCGGCTGGCCCGTGTGGTCGGCCATGATCTGGTTGAGCCGCTCGTGCGTCTTGATGAGTTCGTTCGCCTGAATCTCGATGTCCGACACCTGCCCGCCGACCTGGCCGTAGGGTTGGTGGATCATCACCTTGCTGTTAGGCAGGGCGTACCGCTTGCCCTTCGTCCCTGCACACAGCAGCACGCTGGCCATGCTCGCGGCGAGGCCCATGCAGTAGGTGTGAATCGGGCACTCGATGAACTGCATGGTGTCGTACAGCGCGAGGCCCGCCGACACGCTGCCGCCGGGGCTGTTGATGTACATGTGAATGTCGGCCGTCTTGTTCTCGGTGACAAGGTACAAGAGCTTCTGGATGGTGTACGTCGCCATGTAGTCGGTGATGACCGGGCTGCCGCCGGTTTCGGGCGAGCTCCCGATGAAGATGATGCGATTCTCGAGGAGCAGGTCGGCGAGGCTCATCTGCCGCTGGCGGGAATACTGTCCGCGCTGGGCGACCGGGTCCATGACGTGGGCGAGCGGACCTAACGCGCCGAGCGGGTCAAATGGCGGTTGCATGCGGGGTGCCTTTCGTGGGCGAAAAAAAACGGGAGGCCAACGCCCCCCGTGCTAAATAACGTCATTACTACTGTACGCCGGGCGTCAACAGGTCGGCGGTGAAAGTGGGGCCACACGTCCATACGTGTCGGGCACTCGCTCTGCGAGTGCCCCAGGCTTCCTGCCGCCTGACGTTTCCATCGCCCACTGAGAGCGTTGGGGGGCACTCGCGGTGCGAGTGCCGAACACTTATCAACCCTGCCCTTCGCCTTCGGCCGGCGGGGTGGGGGCAGCGGATTGCTCTTCCGTGATCGTGTCATTGGAGATCGTGGAGAGTTCGTCCTGGTCGTCGCTGGCCGGGTTCCACTCGTACTCTTCGTAGGTCGCGTCTTGCAGCACCAGGTCCAGAGCTTTGCGCTCCAGCAGTTCCGTCGCGAGAGCCTCGATCAGGTCGTCCTTCTCCATGCGGGCACGCACCTTACGGTACGATTCGCCGCTGCGCTCGGCGACTTCCATGATCTCGTTCTCGATGTCCGCGTCTTCGATCTCCAACTTTTCGACTTCCGCGATCTTCTGCAGCACGAAGTGCTCCTTGAGAGCCTCCTGGGTACTGCGGATGGCGTCGATTTCGAGCATCCGCTGGCGGCCGGCGATCTGTTCGTCGGCCATGCCAGACGACCGCATTTCCATCACCCGGCGGGCCAGGGTCTTGCGGGCTTGCCGCTTCAGCAGGTCTTCCGGCAGGTCCCACTTTTGCTCGCCGGCGAGGGCCTTGAAGACTTCGGTGCGGGCCGACTGCCGCTGGACATACTCCATTTGCCGTTCGAGGCGGACGCGGATCAGTTCGTTGAACTGCTCGACGCCCTTCATCCCGAACTCGGCCACCGTCTCGGCGTTCAGTTCCGGCAGTTTGACCATCTTCATGTCGAGAATCTTGAACGTCGCCTGGACGGTCGCGCCGGCGAGGGCCGGGTTCTGGATTTCCTTCGAGAGCGCGATATCGACGGTCCGTTCGTCGCCGACCTTCGCGCCGGCGAGCGTCTTGCCGAAGTTTTCCGCGATGCCATCCGCCAGTGCCAGCCGCTTCTCGACCTTCATCCGCGTTTCTTTGATCGAATTCAGTTCCTTGCCGTCGTGCTTGATCGTCAGATCGACCGTGATGATGTCGTTCAGGGCGACCGTCGGGTTCTCGCCGTCCTTCGGCACCACCTGGCCGTAGGGTTCGAGGATGCGGACGGTTTCCCGCTTCACGTCCTCGTCGGTGATGGTGTGAATCGGCTTGCGGAGCTTCAGCCCCTTGTAGCTCGGCAGGTCGAATTCCGGGCGGACTTCGATGTCGAACTCGTAAATGAATGGGCCGCTGTCCGGGATGACGATCGCGTGCGGGTTCAGGTCGGGCGGGGCGAGCGGCGAAATCTGCTGCTCGTCGGCGAGTTGTTCGAGGCTGGCCATCAGCACTTCGGTCTTGATCTCCGAAGCAACGGCCTTTCTGTACCGCTGCTCGATCATCTTCCGCGGAGCCTTCTTGGGGCGGAAGCCGTTGATTTGCACATCGCTGCTGCGAACGATGTCGGTGAACTTCTCATCGAACCGCGTGTCGATGGCCGCACGATCGACCGTCACCTTGACGTGCTTCTTGCACGGGCCGGCGTCCTTGATCTCGACCGTCTGCGGGAGCTTCTTGTCCATCGCGTCCGGGGCGGTGATGGAGTCGGTCTTCGTGGCGGTTTCGGTTTCGCTCATCGGCACACCATTTCGGGAAAGCGCAGCCTACTGCCGCGCCGTTGGTAATCGTTGAAGCTATGGAATTCGCGTGCCGGGGACACCCCCGGAACGAGAAAGCCCCGCGACGGTCGTCGCGGGGCTTTTAGAGAGCGGGTGATGGGACTTGAACCCACGACAACCTCGTTGGCAACGAGGTACTCTACCACTGAGTTACACCCGCAAATCTGTGGGGGAATATTACGCTCGGCGGTCGAAATAGCAAGAGCAACCGGCCGCGGAATTTTCTGCTTACTTCCCGGCGGCCGCTTCCGTGTAGCTGCTCTCGAAAACGAACTTCGTCCCTTCACCCTGGTGGTTGGCGATAGTCTTCTTCGCGGTCAGCTTCGTCCCGGCGTAGCGGCCCGTGTCGATGGCCACGAACACGTCGCCTTCCCACAGCCACGGGATGAGCGGTTGCTGTTCGGCCGCCGCGAGGGGCATCGATTTGAACGCGGTCGTGACGCCAATGACGGCGTAGCCGTTGTTCGTGGCCCGGTGGGTGTAGGTCTGCTTCGCTTCGTGCGATTCGCCGATGCCGAGGGGCGGGTCGAGCTTCACGTTGAACGTTCGCTCCCACGTGCCGCCAATGGCGACGGCTTGTTCGGGCAACTGCACGCGAAACGGCAGTTCGGCCTGGAGGCGGTTCGTGGCCGAGTCGCCGGCTACGGCTTTCGCCTCGATCACGCCGCCGCGGGCGTCCACCTTCGCCGTCAAGATCGGCTTGTTCAGATACTCGGCCATGTCCTTCGCGCCGTCCGGTGTGGCCGAGTCCATCACGATGGTGTCGATGGCGATTTTGCCATCCTTGCCGACGATCGGCTTCGCGATCTCCTGCTTCATCGCGGTAATGCTCAGCGTGAGCGTGGCCGTGCCGGCAGCATCGACTTCCTTCACATCCCACCGCTTGCCGATGGTCAGCTTCGTGGTGGTCGTCATCGTCTCCGGCTTGGCGCCGGTTTGCAGCGGGGCCGTCTCGGCAATCGTGGTGTCCTGCACGACCGAGAAGGCGAGTTGTTCGCCTGCCGTCCACTTGAACCGGAGCAGATTTTGGGCGAACGCGGGAGAGCCGAACGAGACGAGCAGAACCGCGAGGGCAAATCGAATCATGGCAGGAATCCTCACAACAGTCGCGGAGTGTTACCATGTGTGACGAGAAAACGGAAGAGGAATGACCACAGATGAACACAGATCAAAACCGATTTCACCGCAGAGGGCACGAGAGGGCACATGAGGAAAGGCAGAAGAGATGGTAAAGGCCGGGTTTTGAACTCTCTTCGGTTTTTCTCTCGTGCCCTCTGCGGTGAAATGGTTTTCGTCTTATCCGTGTTCATCGGTGTTCATCTGTGGCCAATTCTCTTGGTTCTCTAGAACATCCTGATGCCGACTATTCTCGATCGCATCGTCGAAACCAAGTGGCAGGAAATCGCGGCCGCGAAGGCCGTGCTGCCGGAACGCGACCTGGAATCGCGGGTCCGCGACCTGCCGCCCGTGCGGGACTTCGTCGCGTCGTTGAATCGACCCGGCGAGGTGCGGATCATCGCTGAGGTCAAGAAGGCGTCGCCGTCGGCGGGCGTCATCCGGGCCGACTTCGATCCGGTGAAGATTGCGGAGATTTATACCGTGCACGGGGCCGCGTGTCTGAGCGTGCTGACCGACGAGCAGTATTTTCAAGGCCATCTCGACTATTTGGCCGCGATCCGGCGGGCGGTCGATGTGCCCTTGTTGCGGAAGGAGTTCATCCTCGACCGCTACCAACTGCTCGAAGCACGAGCGGCCGGGGCCGACGCGGTGCTGCTGATCGCCGAGATTCTGCCCGGCACGCGGCTCGGCGAATTGCACTTCGATGCTCATCAGCTTGGGCTGCACGTGCTGGTGGAACTGCACGACGCTGAGGAACTGCCACGGGTGCTGGATTCCGGGGCCGTCCTGGTTGGCATCAACAACCGCGACCTGCGGACGTTCCACACGCGGTTGGACCACACGCTGGACCTGATGCCGCGGATTTCGCCGACCGTGACGGTTGTGAGCGAGAGTGGCATCAAAACGCGGGCCGACCTCGACCGCCTCGCCGCGGCCGGCGTGCGGGCTGTGCTCGTGGGCGAATCGCTGATGCGCTCACCGGACATCGGCGCGGCGTTGGACGAGTTGCGTAACACGGCGAGCCGAGCACCGTAAAGTGCCGGGTGTCACGCGGGCATTCACCC
>JBBQCQ010000205.1:0-6649 GCA_038318835.1 Gemmatales bacterium
GCACCGTAAGGTGCCGGGTGAATCGCACCGCCAGTCACCCGGCACCTTACGGTGCTCGGCTCGCCTAGCAGTACCCGATCTCTCGCAATCGCTGCTCCGTCAGCACAAACGGCGTCCGCGGAATCGCCGACAGGTCGAAGCGCGGCAACAACTCTCGCGGCGTGATCGGCCGCACGTTCTCCAGCCATCCGCACGACCACGCCAGCAACCCCACCAGTGCTTCCGGCGACACACCCGCATCGCGGAGGGCCGACAGGCGCGTGTCGCCGTGCCGCTTCGCGAGCCGCCGGCCGTCCTCGCCCACCACCAGCGGCAGATGCGCGAACATCGGCACTGGCAAGTTCAACGCACGGTCGAGTAGGATTTGCCGTGGTGTCGATGGCAGCAGGTCGTCTCCGCGAACGACGTGGCTGATGCCCATGTCGGCGTCATCGACGACGACCGCGAGTTGATACGCCGGCGTGCCGGTGTTCTTCCACACCACGAAGTCTCCGCCGATCTCGGCCAAATCGATCTGCTGCGGGCCGGCGAACGCATCCACGAAGCCCGGCGACTCCTTCACGCGGAACCGCCACGCGAACGGCACTGTCAGCCCATCGGCGTCATCGGCCGAGCGATGGGCACACGTTCCTGGGTAGACCGGCCCCGCGAGCTCCGCGTGCGGGGCACTCGCGGCCGCTGCGATGTCCGACCGCGTGCAGGTGCAGGGGTAGACCATCTCGCGCCGCTTTAGGACGTCCAGGGCGGCTTCGTACAGCGGCAGACGGTGCGTCTGAACTACCGGCTCGCCATCCCAGTCCAGGCCGAGCCAGCGGAGGTCGGCGAGGGCTTGTTCCGCCGCCCCAGCCTTGATCCGCGGTGAGTCGATGTCTTCGATGCGCAAGACGATCTCGCCGCCCCGCGACCGGGCGAGCAGCCACGACGCCAGATACGTACGGGCGTTGCCGATGTGCTGCGCCCCCGTGGGCGACGGGGCGAACCGCGTGCGAATGCGGTCAGCCGTCACGGTTCTGCCCCGGCACCCAGGTGACGTCGGCCGCCCCGTTGTCGTTGGCCACGCGAGCGAGGACGAACAGGAAGTCGGACAGGCGGTTCAGGTAAATCAGGGCGTGATCGTTGATTGGCTCGACACCGCGGAGCGTGACCACGGCTCGTTCGGCCCGCCGGCAGACTGTTCGCGCCAGGTGCAGCCACGCCGCCGCCGGCGACCCGCCGGGCAGGATGAAACTCCGCAACGGCTGAAGGTCTTCATTCAGTTGGTCAATGGCCCGTTCCAGGCGCTCGGCCTGCGCCGCCGTCGTGCGAAGGTTCCCCTTCTCCCCCGCGACGATCGGGTAACAAAGGTCGGCCCCCACATCGAAGAGATCATTCTGGATCGTTCGCAGCACGCCCTTTTCTGGCACGTCTGGGCAGTAGGTGTGCAACAGGCCGAGGCAGGAGTTCAGCTCGTCGACTTCGCCGTAGGCCACCACCCGTGGGTGGTCCTTCGACAGCCGCGTGCCGTCGCCGAGGCCGGTCGTGCCGTTGTCGCCAGTCTTCGTGTAAATGCGCGAGAGATAGACCACAGAACAGACCCTCGGGTGAGTTTCGGAAGCGTCAGTTTCAGGATAGACCGTCCCCCAGCTTACCGGCCTTCACCAGTCGGGGGAGGGGTTGAGATTTTCGGACGTTCGGCGGCGGAATTCGGTCAACTAGGTCCGGGAGCAAGCCGATACAAACGGCACCAACGGACGATCGAGTACATCCGGCCGGACCCCTTCCTTCACGGTGTTCGGTACGAATCGGCTCAGGCCGTGCGAGTGATACTCGCAGGTTTGGGGGAAGCCGGTTCGACGGGGTTCGCGTCCGCCGCTTGGGAGGGGGAACGATGTCTGTCATTCGACGCAAAATCGGCCTGCTGGCCCTGTCCGTGCTGCCTCTCGCAACCGGATGCGCCGCCTTCGGCCCGGCCGCGATCGGCCTGATTACCGTGCAGCCGTGGGTCAACGAGCGCATGGAAGAGAAGTACCAGCACACCAACGACACCCGCACGCCGGTCCTCGGGCCGATCCGCGACGGCAACCCGCCGCCGCTGTGCGAAGACCCGCCGAGCGACCGCGAAATTCTGCGGGCCATGCCCCGCGTCGCTCGCGGCGTGCCCTACGTGTACGAAGAGTTCCGCCAGGACACGCAACTGGTGAAGAACCGACTCGTGGACACGATCGACCCGCCGCGGTTCTTCCCGCTCGTAGGCATGGCGCAACTGCACCACTGCCACTGGGAATGCGTAATTTATTACAAGGAAACGGTGCAGTCGTCCTACCCGTTCCCGACGTATGTCGTGAAGCCGCGGACGCAGGTCATCTACATCGACAAGGATCACCTTCATCTGTACGTCGGGCCGAACCCGGATATGCAGCGGAAGATCGGCAACGAGATGAACAAGTACAACTAACGGGCGGCTCGACCAGCCCGCGATCGTCCCCTCTGTCGCTGAAGGGCGACCCGCACACCCGGCCTCGCAAGAGGTCGGGTGGGTGTGTTTCACGGTTGACGAGTGAGTCAAAACGGAACGCGGAGAACGCGGGATTCAAACGCCGGATGAAAACCGGATCAGAATAGAAAATCGGATTTGGTTTTATCCTGCCTTTGATCCGGCGTTCCAATCCTGCGTTCTCCGCGTTCCGTTTTGAAACACTCCATTCACAACCGGCTCTTGCCCGCCAACCGGGCGTGCAACTCAACGGCCGCATTTGGGTGCCCCTTGAGGGCCGCGTACTCCAGCCACCGCTTCGCTTCCGGCGGGTCGAACGGCAGCAGGATGCCACCCAGGTAGTATTTGCCCACGCGGTACGCCGCCTCGACATGACCGGCTGTTGCCGCCTTCACGTACCACTCGGCCGCTTTTCGCTCGTCCTTCAACGTGCCCACAGCGTTCTCGCTCAACTGGCCGAGGCGATACATGGCCTCCGCGGACCCGTTCTTCGCGGCTTCCCGCAGCCAGCGGTGGGCCTCCCGCGGGTTCGGCGGCCCGCACATCGGGTCGAAGTACCACATTCCCAGAGCGTGTTGGGCCTTCGCATATTTCTGCTCGGCTGCCTTGTGCATGAGCTTCAAGCCGAACTCGTAGTCCGGCTTCAAGTCTTCGCCCTTCAGGAGCATCTTGCCGAGCTTGTGCTGCGCCGGCGCGTACCCCTGGTGGGCGGCCCGCAAGAACCACTCCGCCGCGGCGAGTGCGTCGGGCCGAACGGCGTGCCCTTCGAGGTGCATCAAGCCAAGCGAGAACTCGGCCGGCGGGTACTCCCCCTCGGCCGCTTTCTCGAACCAGGCGAACGCCGACTTGCGATCGCGGGGCGTGCCCGACCCGTCGAGCAGGCACTCGCCGGCCAGCCACATGCCCTCCAGGTAGTCGGCCTCGGCCACAGCCCGGAACAGGTCAAACGCCGCCTCGGTGTCGGCCTCGGTTCCAATCCCCTCAGCAAGGCATTCGCCGAACAGAATTCGGCCGAGCGGCGACCCAGCCTCTGCCTCGGCCCGCCACGCCCGCAGGCGAGCCGGGGCCATTGCGGCGAGTACCGCCGGCACGTTGCCGCCCCGCAGGACGGTGTTCGCGTAGCCGTCGAAGTCCGCTTGCAGCATGTCGGTCATGGTCGTGCCCGGTTCGGGGGTCGTGATTTGCGCGCGAAGTCTAGAACACGCCGGATAGCCGTGGCGGAATCTTCTCGCTGCGGCTTCGGGAAGTGGACCCTTGCCCCGCACTGGTCTGGGCCGTATCTTGACTAGCCACGGATTCCAACGTTCAACGGCTGGGAGAGTTTACGATGATCGAGCGGCAGATCGAACTCGGTCGGCGGTACCACCGCCATAACAAGATGCGCAAGCTGAAGAAGAAACTCGTAGCCGTTACCGGCGAGGCCCGCGAGAAGATTCTGTACAAGATCAAGCGTCTCAGCCCGTACTGGACGGAAGAGAGCCTGAAGCAAGCCGAACTGGCCGCGACCGGCACCCTGACGCCCACCGTCGCCGGTCCGAAGGCCGAGAAGAAGAAGCCGGCCCCGAAGAAGAAGGCCTGATTGTGGCGGCCTCACCACGTCTAGTACGTGCGGCCCCATCGACATTCGCGTCTTGCCGGCGAACCCGCCGGCGTTAAGATTGTCTCTGCTGATGGTGGCTGTAGCTCAGTTGGTTAGAGCGCTAGATTGTGGATCTAGAGGTCGCGGGTTCAAGCCCCGTCAGTCACCCTGTCCAAACTCATCTCCGATCCCACCGGCCCTTGCCGGTGGGGATCTGCTCTGAGTCACGCAAGTCACAACAACTCCTTGATTGGCTGACCGTTTCCTTCGACGAGGTACTGCGGTCGCCCCTCGATGTCGGATACCGTCGCCGTGTTCACGTCGATGCCGAGGGTGTGGTAGAGCGTGGCGTACAGTTCGCCGAACGTCACCGGCCGGGTAGCGGCCTGACCCGCGATGCGATCGGTCGAGCCGATGGCCTGGCCGTGCTTCAACCCGCCGCCGGCCATCAGCACGCAGTTCACCGCCGGCCAGTGATCGCGGCCGACCTGCGCGTTGATCTTCGGTGTTCGCCCGAACTCGCCGAGAATCGCGACCGTGCAGTCGTCGCTCAGACCGCGCTGGTGCAAGTCTTCGACAAGGGCACTCACGCACTGGTCGAAGACCGGGAAGTCTTCCCGCTCGCGGCCGAAGATGTTGTTGTCGGCCCGTCCCTCGGCTTTCTTGCCGCCGTGCCAGTCCCACTTGCTGTAGTTCACGGTCACTACCCGTGCCCCGGCCTCGATCAGCCGGCGAGCCATCAGCAGGCTTTGCGGCACGCGGGGGGCACCGTTGGCGTCCATGAACACCTTCGGGTTGCCAGTGCCGTACCGGGCCACGAGTTTCGGGTCTTCCCGCGACAAGTCGAGCGCGGCCGCGAACTTCGACGATGTGAGTAGGCCGAAGGCTTGCTCGTTGAATGTATCCAGAGCGGCCATCGACCCGGTGCTGTCGGCATCGCGGCGTGCGGTGTCGAATGTTTTCAGAATCGCCTTGCGGTCGGCCAGTTGATCGACGCTGACACCGCGGAGGAGCATGTCATTCCGAGCCGGTCCCATCGGGCGGAAGGGGGCGAGGGACGGCCCCAGGAACCCCGGCCCCGGCTCGTTGTACGGGCCGTGCGTGCAGGTGTAACACAGGCTGACGAACGGCGGCACGGCCGGGTCGGTGGCCCCTTGTAGTTTCGACACCGCGGACCCGAATTGCGGCCACCCGCCGCTCGGCTTGGCCGCGCGGGGGTTGCGGCCGTTGAACACCTGAATGGCGTCGTGATCGGCCTGGTTGCCGACGAGCGAGCGGATGACGGTAAACTTGTCCATCATGCGGGCAATACGGGGGAATGCTTCGCCGATCTTGAGGCCGGTCACGTTGGTGGCGATCGGCTTCCACGGGCCGGCGATCTCGGCCGGGGCGTCTGGCTTCAGGTCGAACATGTCCTGGTGCGGCGGACCGCCGACGAGGTAGATCAGAATGACCGACTTCCGGGACGACCGGCCCGCGAGGGACTCCGCCCGGAGCAACTGTGGCAGGCACAGCCCCCCGAGGCCGAGGCCACCGACCTGCAGGAAACCACGACGAGATAGGCGGTGTGCGGCGGGCATTAGAAAACTCTGGGAATGTGCGCCAGGCGGTGGGATACTCCCCTGTACCAGAGAATCGGTGGGAACGCAAAGAGATAGTTGGGAGAACTCAACAAGGGCGGCGATTTCGCCGATACCAATTGCGGCCGTGTGTGTCCGGTTTGGCCGGGTTGCGGCCCCTACCCGACCGCGATACGAACCTCATAAGATTGAGGGGGAGCGAGTCGAACCGGAGAACGGATGACCAGCAGCAGTTACCACCTGACCCACCTGAAAGCACTCGAAGCCGAGAGCATTCACATCATCCGCGAAGTCGCCGCCGAGTTCGAACGGCCGGTGATGCTCTACTCGATCGGCAAGGACTCGGCCGTCATGTTGCGGCTGGCACAGAAGGCATTCCACCCCGGCCGACTGCCGTTCCCGCTGCTCCACGTCGATACCACCTGGAAGTTCCGGGAGATGATCGCGTTCCGCGACCGCTACATCCGCGAACTCGGCCTCGACCTGAAGGTGTGGACGAACCAGGAAGGCCTGGCCCAGGGGATCAACCCGTTCGACAGCGGGTCGAAGAAGCACACCGACGTCATGAAGACCGTGGCGCTGAAACAGGCGCTGAACCACTACCAGTACGACGCGGCCTTCGGCGGTGCCCGTCGCGATGAGGAGAAGAGTCGGGCGAAGGAACGCGTCTACAGCTTCCGCGACAAGTTGCACCAGTGGGACCCGAAGACCCAACGGCCGGAACTCTGGAACCTGTACAACGGCAAAGTGAACAAGGGCGAGTCGATCCGGGCCTTCCCGCTGAGCAACTGGACCGAACTCGACGTTTGGCAGTACGTCCACTTGGAAAACATCCCCATCGTGCCGTTGTACCTCGCCGACGTGCGGCCGGTCGTCGAACGCGACGGCACGCTCATCATGGTGGACGACGACCGCATGCGACTGCGGCCCGGCGAACAGCCGATGATGAAGCGCGTGCGGTTCCGCACGCTCGGCTGCTACCCGCTCACGGGGGCCGTCGAAAGCACCGCGACGACG
>JBBQCQ010000206.1:0-6642 GCA_038318835.1 Gemmatales bacterium
ACCCGTGGCCGCACCGCGACTTCGACGGCGGGCCGTCGGCGTGTGCGAACTCCACCTCGCAAGCCGGGCCGCCTTCCGCTAAAACGACAGTTGTTCACGCTCCTCCCCCGGTGGGCGACGATGACCGACGCTGTTTTTCAACGCTGCATCCACCCGCACTGCGGCCACACCACCGACCTGCACGATACGACCTTCCAGTGCGCGAAGTGCGGCGGCCTGTACGACGTGGCCTACGACTGGAACCGCCTGCCGGCCCCGACCAGCTTCAAGCACTTCGAGGCGAAGTGGGCCAACCGCACCGACCCGCTCGACTTCTCCGGAGTCTGGCGGTTCCGCGATCTGTTCCCGTTCGCCCCACCGGATCGGATCATGACGATCGGCGAAGGCCAGACGCTCTTGCAGAAGGCGGATCAAGTCGGCAAGTTCGCGGGCATGAAGCCTGGCAACCTGTTCTTGCAGTACGAGGGGATGAACCCCAGCGGCAGCTTCAAGGACAACGGCATGACGGCCGCCTTCACCCACGCGCAGATGGTCGGCGCTCGGCGGGCTGCGTGTGCCAGCACCGGCAACACGAGTGCGAGTCTGGCGATCTACTGTGCCGCGACGAACCTGATGCGGGCGGTGATCTTCATCGGCAGCGGCAAGATCAGCTACGGCAAACTGTCGCAGGCGCTCGACTACGGCGCGCTCACGGTGCAGATCGCCGGCGACTTCGACGATGCCCTGCGGCGGGTGCAGGAAGTGTCGAAGCAACTCGGCATCTACCTGGTGAACAGCATCAACCCGTTCCGGCTGGAAGGGCAGAAGTCGGTGATGTACCGCATCCTGGAAGCCCTGCGGTGGGAGGTGCCCGACTGGATCGTGGTGCCCGGCGGCAACCTCGGCAACGTCTCGGCGTTCGGCAAGGCGTTCTACGAGCTGAAGGAACTCGGCCTGATCGACCGGATGCCGAAGTTGGCGCTCATCAACGCGGCCGGGGCGGACACCTTCTACCAACTCTACGAGAAGAACGGCGTCCGCTGGAACGGCGGTCGGCACGATGCGGCGAAGATCAACGCGTACATGAAGTACATCGATGACGCCGACCGCCGGGCCGACACGCTGGCGAGTGCCATCGAGATCAACCGCCCGGTGAATCTGCCGAAGGCACTGCGCTCGATGGAACGCTGTGGCGGCGTGGTACGCGAAGTGACGGACCAGGAGATTTTGGACTCGAAGGCGAAGATCGGGGCCGGCGGCTTCGGCTGCGAACCGGCGAGTGCGGCGAGCGTGGCGGGCTTATTAAAGCTCGTGAAGGAGGGCGTGATCTCGCCCGACGAGCGGGTGGCGTGCGTGCTGACCGGCCACCTGCTGAAAGACCCGGACGCCACGGTGGCTTACCACACGGCCGACCCCGCAACCTTCGAGGCGAAGCTCGGTAAGCGCGGCGTCCGCCGGGCGAGCTTCGCGAACCGCGCGGTGCAAGTGCCCAACGACCTGAGCGAGATCGTGAAGGCGATCGAACTGTACGCCTGATAGAATGCGGCATCTCGCGGAGGGTCGGACGATGACGATCACGGTGAGCAAGCAAGAGTTCATTCAAAAGCTCGACCTCTTGCTTTCACTCATTCAGCGCGGCGACGTGGTGTTCATTGACGACGGTCCCATCGGCCGGATGAAACTGTCGATCACCCCATTCACGCCGCCGGATGTCTCGTCCACAAGTCAACCTCCGGCAACGAAAGAAACCGCATGAAGACTCACATCGCCATCAACGGAGCCTGCGGCCGCATGGGCCAGCGGCTTGTCGCGCTCGCGGCCGAGGATGCCGGCTTGCAGGTCGTGGCAGCCGTTGACTCGCCCAAACACCCGCGGACCGGGCACGATGCCGGCGAAGTCGCGGGCATTCCCAAAATCGGCGTGCCCATCACCGGCGAGATTCCACTCTCCACGCGTGTCGATTGCGTCATCGACTTCTCGGTGCCGGCCGGCACGATGGGCATTCTCCAGACGTGCGTGGACCGCAAGTTGCCGCTCGTCATCGCCACGACCGGGCTAGAGAAGGAACACCGCGAGGCGATCGCCGAGGCCGCCCACGAGACGGCGATCCTGCTGTCGCCGAGCATGAGCCTAGTCGTGAACGTGCTATTTAAGCTCACGAAACTGACGGCGGAAGCACTCGCGGGGAAGGGCTTCGACGTGGAGATCATCGAGCGGCACCACCGCTTCAAGAAGGACGCGCCGAGCGGCACGGCCGTGCAGTTCGCCAAGATCGTGCAGGACGCGATGAAGCAAGCCGAGATCGTCCACGGCCGAGAGGGGATCGTCGGTGAACGGCCGGCGAGCGAGATCGGCGTTCACGCGGTGCGGGCCGGCGACAACGTCGGCGAGCATACGATCATCTTCAGCGCGCTCGGCGAGACGATGGAACTCGTCCACAAGGGGTACAGCCGCGACAGCTACGCCCGCGGCGCGTTGCTCGCGGCGAAGTTCCTCGCCGGCAAATCGGCCGGCCTGTACACGATGGCCGACGTGTTGGGCTTGTGACCGAAGGTGGAAATGCCGACGGCCCGGCGGAACACCGCCGGGCCGTCGCGTTTCCACACGTTCAATACTGCACGGCGAACTGCACGAACAACCCTTCCAGCGACAGGTCCGCCTGACGGGTCGTCACTTTGCCTTCGGCCAGGTCGTTCGTGAAGCGGACCTGGTCGATGGCGTTGAACAGGTTTGTCACTTCGTAGCCGATGCGGACCGACACGCCGCGGCGCTGCCACCCGCCGCCGATGCCCGCGGCCATCGTCGGCACCACCCGCCGCGTGCGGTAATCGACGGCTGCGAAGGTCGTGTTGCCGCCGTTGTTCGTCTCGCTGATCGGGTTCACCAGCCGGCTCGACAAGAGCGCCCCGGACGTTTTGCCGTACAGGTGGAAGCCCTTGTACACCGTCAGCGTGGCCTCGCCACCGAGGAGCGGGCCGAACCCTTCGAGGTTCGATTTCGTCATCACCCGCGACAGGTTGGCGTCACGGAGGTCGTACAGGGCGTCGAAGTCCTGGCGGATCGTGGCGAACCGTGCCCCGCCGTACAGCCGCAGGTTCAGCCGCTCATCGACGTGAACGTACCGGCTAACTTCCACATCGAAGGTGTTGTACTCCAGGCTGGCCGTCGCCTGGGCGAAGCCGGCGTTATCGACGAGGCCGGGGCGGGTGAGCGTCGGGTAGATGAGGCCGGCGGCCGGGGCGTCGATCGTGCGATCGGCCCCGCTGCGGAGGAAGGTGTATGTGAAGCCGGCGGCCCAGGCCGAGTCCTTGAACCGATAGCCGAGGCCCGCCCGCACGCCGCTGCGCTGCTCGTAGTTCAGGCTCTCGAGCGTGCCGCCCGGCACCAGGTCGCGATTCGGATCGACAATACCGAAGTCGAACGCGCCGCGGCGAGGCCGCAGCAACAGGTACTCGGCCGTGCCGTAGAAGCCGGCCCCGTCGTGCTCTTCCTCGTGGTGGGCCGCACAGGTGTCGCAGGTTCCCTTACCGTGCCCGTCAGCCGCGTGCCCGCCGCCGTGGCTTTCGCCTGCCAGTGGGTCGAACAGGCCGGGCATGATGGCGGGTGTCAGGTCCTTGACCGGCGGAGCTTCCTCCGAGGCGGCCACGCCGATGAGTTGCGGAGGCGTGATCGTGCCCGCCGTCGCGAAGTTGCCCGACCCCACCGTTCGCACGCCGGGTGTCTGGGCGGTGGCGGCGAGCGAGCAGACGCTCGTGACCGCGGCGGCGGCCAAAAACCGACGGATGACCGATGACATCGAATTCCCCCTGCCCGTGCGCCATCGCGAGTGATGCGTTTCCGGGCTGATAACACCGACCGCCCGTTCTGACAAGAGATTTTCCCCACCTGCGGACCGATTCCGGGGCGAATGTTTCACCGTCGCGGTTCGCTGGATTGCCCACCTTCCACAAGCCCGCAGCGCAAGCAAGAGGAGGGAGCGCTACTACCGACTCCGCCCGGTCTTCAATTCTGCTCCCGGTGGCGCAACGTGATTCGCCGACGGAACAACTTGCGTTAGCCGCGATGCTGTTCTAGCCTTCGCTTGAAATATCCGGTTTCCTGGTGCAATCGCTCGATTCGGAGCTTCTATGTCTGCGCCCGCTTCCGTCGAAGAACTCCTTCAACTCATTCGCAAGAGCGGGATGGTGGACGAAGGCAAGCTGACCACCTACCTCCAGCGGCGGCAAAAGGGCCGGGGCATCGCCGCCGACCCCCGCGAGGCGGCCGAAGGCATGGTGGCCGATGGCATCATCACCAACTTCCAGTCGGAACAGTTTCTGCTCGGCAAATGGCGCGGCTTCACCATCGGCAAGTTCAAGTTGCTCGAGCGCGTCGGCGTGGGCGGCATGGGGCAGGTGTTCCTATGCGAGCACATGTTCATGAAGCGTCGCGTGGCCATCAAGGTGCTGCCGCCCGCGAAGGCCGAGCAACCGGCCGCCCTCGGCCGCTTCTACCGCGAGGCCCGCGCCGCGGGCATCCTCGAACACCCGAACATTGTCCGCACGCACGACATCGACCAGGACGGCAACCTGCACTTCATCGTGATGGAGTACGTCGATGGGTCGAACCTGCTCGAGATCGTCAAGAAGTTCGGCCCGATGGACATCGGCCGGGCCGCCGGGTACGTGAAGCAGGTCGCCAGCGGCCTCGACTTCGCTTTCCGCAGCGGCATCATTCACCGCGACGTGAAGCCCGGCAACGTGCTCGTCGATCGCAAGGGCAACGCCCGCGTCCTCGACATGGGCCTCGCCCGGTTCTTCAAAGACACCTCCGACATGCTGACCGTGAAGTACGACGACAAAATCGTCCTCGGCACGGCCGACTATGTCGCCCCGGAACAGGTGGCCAACAGCCACAGCGTGGACGTGCGGGCCGACGTGTACGCGCTCGGCGCGACGCTGTACTTCCTGCTCGCTGGCCACCCGCCGTTCCCGACGGGCACGGTGTCGCAGAAGCTCTTGTGGCACCGGACGAAGGAGCCGACCGCGATCCGGCAGATTCGCCCAGAAGTGTCGGAGGAACTGGCGGCCGTGGTTGCCAAGATGATGGCGAAGGACCCGAACGTCCGGTATCAGTCGCCGGGCGAAGTACTGCAAGCCCTGATGCCGTTCGCCCCGGCCATTCTGCCGACTCCACCGGCAGCCGAAATGCCCATGCTCTGCCTGGCCGTGACCGACGGCATCGAGCAGGTGGTGGACCTGATCCCGCAAGAGGCGGCCGTATCGGAACCGGTGGCCCGTATGCCGGCCCTGGCCGGTGTCGGTGTCGGTGTCGGGTCGGGCGTGACGACCGATTCTCGCCTGCAACGGCCGCTCGTCAACCCGTTCGGGCCAACGTCCCCGCCTCCGGCTGCCTTCGCCCCGATGCCGACCGGGGGTGGTCGCAGCTCGAAACTCGGCAGCGGGTCCGCCCACGCCCTCCCGCGGCTCGACCATGCTCCGCCCGCATCCTACCCGGCCGCCCGCGGACACGATGCCACGCCGATGCCGGGCATCCTGCCCGCCCACGCCGCGGACGGTCGCAACGAGAAGTCGCCGCCCGCTCAGCCATCGCTCGTGCAGCGAATCGCCCTGTACTTGATCCTGGCCGCGTCCGTGGCCGTCGGCGGCAGCATTATCTACTGGAAGTTCGTGAAGCCGCGGTTCATGGAACCGATAGGCTCTTCTGCCGACTCAAGGACTCAAAGTTGAATCTGCGCACATTTCCATTCGCTGCTATCATCCCCCAGGTTCCTTACCCAACACTGGCGGGCAGAGCCGTATCCTGTTTCACTTTTGTATAAGGAACTGTTGAGGGTACCTGGTCAGGCTTCTCGCCCGCGAAGCCTGGCCAGGCAACGTCCGAGCCGAACGTGATTAGGGGGAAGCCCCCCTCGCCCTGGCGCCTACTACTTGATCGGCAGTTCGTACACGATCGTGCCGAGCAGGTCGTTCTCTTTCACGCCGTGGCACTTCGCGCACGCCTTCAGCACGGCCGGCACGATGGTCGCCGTTCGCAGCACCGGCTTGCCGTCGACCTCGGCGACTTCCTCGAACGTGGTCTTCCCGGCCTGCATCGCCTTCACGGCCTTCTTCTCGAAGTCGGTCTTCGCGATGTTGGCATCGTTCTTCGGGTCGCCGGACGCATCGACAAGGCGGGCGTTGTGCCAGCCCTTCTTCTTCATGGCGTCGAAGACCATGCCCGCGACGACGGCCGCCGGCTTGGCTGACTGCTTCTCGCCATATGTCACCTGAATGCCGACGACGGCCGTCTTGTACAGGTCGTCGAGCATCTTCACCTGCTCGCGGGTCCGCTCCAGCGCCGGGTCCGACTGGGACTGGGTCGCGGGCTCGGCCTGCACGTCACGCGCAAGGTAGGCTCCCACCAGGAGCGCGGCCAGACTCAAAACACAGGCCAATCCGGCCCGTCGCCAACGGTGTCGACTCATGAATCGCTCTCCCTTTTTGCTTCGGTGTAGGTCAAGAGGGTCGGAAGGCGGGCCTCGCCGCGCCGGGTCGCCATACTCTGTCACGCCCGGAAAACGGCAAGATCGAGGGGGGTCGGCAGGAGGGCTTCCAGGGTCACACTGTTAAGGTAGTCCATCTGAAGGCGCTCCGCCTCCGCCAGGACCCCGCGGAGGAGGCA
>JBBQCQ010000207.1:0-6628 GCA_038318835.1 Gemmatales bacterium
TCGCAGCCCGCGCCGTGCTGCGTCACCTTCACCTCGCAGCCATAGGGAGGGTTCGCGCACAGGTACGCTTGCATTTGCGCGACCACGTCGGCCGGTTGCTGGTCCGGCACGATCCGGCAACTGACGATGGCCGACGCCTTCGGTAACACCTGGTTGGACGCCCCCTTGATGCTGCTCGCCTCCTGGGCGATGACCGTGGCCGACGGCCGCCGCCAGGTTTGCTCGTACACGCCGAGGCCGGCTTCCATAGCGAACGTGCAGCCGGGCAGCACACCGAGTTCCTGGCGGAACTTCGCATCGTCCCACGGCAGTTTGCGGAACGCGGCCTTCTCCTTGTCCGTCAGCGGCCGGACTTTGTCGTACAGGCCCGGCACCGGCAGCGGCTTCTGCGGGGCGAACAACTTCGACAGCACCACGTTCAGCGCGAGCGCCGCGTCCGGCACCGCGCCGCCGGCCATGCCGCTGTGGACGGGGATGCGAGCGGTCGTCACTTCCACGTTCAGGGCCACGATGCCGCGGAGCGAGTACGTGATGCACGGCAGGCCGACTTCGATGTTCTCGGTGTCGCACACCACAATCACGTCGGACTGGAGCTTGTTCTTGTGAACGTCGAAGAACTTCATGAGGTTCTTCGAGCCGATTTCTTCCTCGCCCTCGACGACCATCTTGATGTTCACCGGCAGTTGGTTGCCGGTCTTGCGGTAGGCGGCGATGGTCCCGAGGAAGGCGGAGATGGCCCCTTTGTCGTCGGCCGAGCCGCGGGCGAACAGGCGGCCGTCGCGGCGGGTGAGCTTCCACGGGTCGGACTTCCACTGCTCGATGTAGTTCACCGGTTGCACGTCGTGGTGGGCGTACAGGAAGACCGTCGGCTTGGTCGGCCCGGCTTCCATCCACTCGCCGTAAGCGTAGGGCAAGGAGTTGCCGACCTTCAGCATCTCGACGTTCAACAGGCCCGCTTCGCGCATCTGGTCGCACGTCATGGCGGCCGTGCGTTCGATCTCGGTCTGGTGTTCGCCGTCGGTCGAAATGCTCTGGACGGCCACGAGGTCCGCGAGGCCGTGGATGATGCCTTCGTGATTCTTCTGAAGCCAGTCGAGGGCTGCCGCTTGCATGGTGACTCCTTCGGTGGGGGTGTTTGTACTTTACCGCGTTCGGCCGTCCGGGTAAACCGAACAGCGAAAAGAGGTGCCCAATGGCGTTCGGAACTTCCACCCCTGTGCCGCCGCCGAACCGCTACCGTACGGGCTGTTTCGGCTTCGCGGTGCTGTCGGCCGGTCTGCTCGCGTTCATTCTTTTCCGCACGTTCTCGGCATCGGCTGGCCTGGAAGTCGCGAAGTCGGGGGCGGTCGAACTCCTGACGACGCAGAAGAGCGCGTGGAACGCCGGCGACCTGGCCCGCTTCACTGGCACATACCGGATGCACGACGACCTGACGTTCTACAGCGACGGCCGTCGGTATCAGGGCTGGGACAAGCTCGGCGAACGCTATCGCATGATGTACCCCGGCGGGCCGCGGGGCCAGCTCGACTACACGGAGGTCACCGCCGAACCACTGTCGGCCGATGCCGTGCTGCTCCGCGGGACATGGTCGCTAGCCTCGTCGGAAGGAACCCGCAGCGGGCTGTTCACGATCGTCGCCCGCCGGTTTCCGTCGCCGGAAGGCTGGAAGATCGTCCACGATCACATGACCATCGGCGAGATGCGGTGAGAGTTTTTCGAGAATTCTCTTGGCGGCTTCGCGGCTTTGCGTGAGATTCTTATTGGTACTCCTTCTCTCCGAGGTTCACCATGTCAGAACTCACCCGCCGTTCCTTCCTGGCCGCGACCGCCGGGGCCGTGGTAGCATCTTCCACACGTGCCGCCATCCCGGCGAAGCCGAAATTTAAGCTCGGCATTGTGACTTACAACGTGCCGAAGGACTGGGATTTGCCGACGCTCCTGAGCGTGTGCAAAGACGTGGGCATCGCCGCAGTCGAGTGCCGGACGACGCACAAGCACGGCGTCGAACCGACGCTGACCGTCGACCAGCGGAAGAGCGTGAAGCAGCAGTTCGCCGACAGCGGCGTGCTGTTCTGGGGCTGCGGCAGCACCTGCGAATTTCATTCGCCCGACGCGGCCGTGGTGAAGAAGCAGATCGAGGAGTGTAAGGCGTTTATCCAACTCGCTGCCGACCTGGGCGGCAAGGGCGTGAAGGTGCGGCCCAACGGCGTAGGTAAGGGGCACACCGTCGCGCAGGCCTGCGAGCAGATCGGGTATGCCCTGAAGCATTGCGGGAAGGCCGCGGAGGATGCTGGCGTCGAAATCTGGGTCGAAGTCCACGGCAGCGTCACGCAGATTCCGAAGAACATGAAAGCGATCATGGACGCCTGCGGGCAAAAGTCCGTCGGCGTGACCTGGAACTCGAACCCGACCGACTTGGCCAACGGGTCGATCGCCGAGAACTTCGAGATGCTCGCCAAACACATCAAGTCGTGCCACATCAACGACCTGACCAACGACAAAGCCGGGAAGTATCCGTACCGCGAATTGTTCCAGAAACTGGCCGGCATCGACTACGACCGCTACACGCTCTGCGAGGTCGGCAAAGCCTACGACCCGAAGGAGGGGAAGGATTTCCTCCGCGGGTACAAGAAGCTCTGGGAAGAACTGGTCAACGGATAAAGGTTGTAGAGAGCTGGCCACAGATGAACACGGATCAAAAGCGATTCACCGCAGAGGGCACGTGAGGACACGAGAGAAAGACCAAGAAGAAAGTTCAGAATTGATTTTTGAAATCCTCCTTCAGTTTTCCTCTCGTGCCCTCATGTGCTCTCTGCGGTGAATTGGTCTTTAGTTTATCGGCGGCCAATTTCTGCCCCTCACCACTCGACTTCGTCGCCGTGGCCGCGTGAGGTGGGTTTCTCCGGGGCGGGTTGGTGGCGGGATTTCACCACGGCTTCGGCCAGTTCCAGGTCGTCGCGGGTCGTGATCTTGAAGTTCGCCGCCGAGCTGGGGACGACCGTGACCGCGTGCCCGGCGCCCTCCATCAACTGGGCGTCGTCGGTGATGGCGGTGCCCAAGTCGTGGCGTCGCGCGTAAGCGGCTGTCAGCCAGTCGCGGCGGAAGACTTGCGGCGTCTGGGCGAGCCATAGCCCCGCGCGCGGCACCGTCGCGGTGATCGTATTGGTGTCCGCGGCCACTCGCTTCAAGGTGTCGGCCAGCGGAATCGCCATCATCGCGGCCCCGGTTTGCCGGGCGGCAGCGAAGACCGCGTCGATCTGCTTCGACGTGAGCAGCGGACGCACCGCGTCGTGAACGGCGACATACTCCACCTCGGCCGACACCTTCGCGAGTGCGTTCGCTACCGACTCGAACCGCTCGGCCCCGCCCGCGACAATCTCGGCGTTCGTGAACATCAATAGGTGGCCGAACCGCGAGCGGAACGACTCGACATCGTCCGGCGAAAGGACGAGATACACCCGCGACACGTCCGGCCGGGACCAGAAGAGTTCGGCCGACCGCAGCCAGATGGGGCGGCCGTCCAGGCTGACGAACGGCTTCTTCTCCATGCCGCCGAACCGGCTCGACTGGCCGGCGGCGGGAATGATAACCGCGAACGACGACATGACCCCGGCCCTCTGGCGGCGACGTGCTTACGTTGTAGTCGCGGCGGGGAAGGGCGGCTTCGCCGAGAGGGCGGCCGGCAATTCGTGCATCATCTGCTGCCAGTTGCCGAAGGTGTGCCGCCATCGGCCCCACACCGCCTCTTGTTCCGCGAGCAACTGCTCGACTTCGTCCGCCTGCCGTGTGGCCGCGGCGAGCTTCTCGTCCCACACCGGCGAGGGTGTCGGCAGCGGCAACGTGGCCACCGGCTCGGCCTGGTGGTCGTGCAGCACCTTGACGAACGCGGACTCGTACCGGTCCAGGGCGACGAGGCAGTCGCTAATCGACCGCTCGACTTCCGTGAGGGTGTCCTGCCAGTTGATCTTGGCTTGATTCGGCATGTGTTCCCCCGAACGACGTGAACGAGATTCCCCTGCGACGGCAATACCCACGGCGTCGGGGAAATGCGAGAGGAACCTTCGGGCGTGGGCCGCGATTTTGAAAGGAATTCCCTTGCGAATGATATTCGCGCCCGGTATCACGCGGCTTGCATTGGGGGGCATCCCGCCGGGGATTGGGGAGTCCGGCGGCGGGGTGAACATGGGGGGATCGCGTCCCGGAGTCACGGCCAGGATGCGCTATCACGGAGGCTTACACCGTGTACGTCGCTTGTTCCACGCTTTGCTTCGCGAAGCACACGCTCGACTCGGCCCTGCGGACCATTCGCGAAATGAACTTCGCGAAGGCCGATGTCGCCTTGCACGAGGACGGCCCGCACCTGCGGCCGTCCGACCTGACGGGCGACCTGACGAAGATCGCCCAGAAACTGAAGGCGTCCAACGTGGCGATTGCCGCGTTCCACGCGAGGTTTGCCCAGCACGATGGGCCGGAGATCCGCAAGCAGTTCCGGGGCGTCTGTCGCCTCGGTCGGCTGCTCACGGTGCCGGTCGTATCGGTGCAAGCTGCCGCGAAGGGCGGCGACTTCGACGCCGACGTGGCGAAGTTGCAAGACTGGGTGGCCATCGCCGCCGCCGAGGGGGTGATTCTGACCGTGGAGACGAACTCGTCCACGCTCACCGCCGACCCGCTCGCGGCCATCGAACTGTGCAAGCGAGCACCGGGCCTCGGCCTGACGCTCGACCCGAGCCACTACATGACCGGCGAGCATGGGCCGCAAGACTACGACAAACTCTACCCGTTCGTGAAGCACGTCCGGTTGCGGGACTCTTCGGCCAAGCCCGAATCGTTCCAGGTTCGCATCGGTCTCGGCGAACTGGAATACGGCAAGATCGTGACGAGCCTCGATCAGTTCCGGTACGACCGGGCGCTGACCGTGGACGTGCGCGACCTGCCCGAACCCGCCTTCCCGGTCGAGCCGGAAGTGCGGAAGCTGAAGTACCTGCTCGAATCCCTGGTGTGATTCTTTCGCGGGCCACGAGTGTTGGATCACTCGTGGCCCGCGCGTTCAAACTTGTGCAGATTCCCACACTTTTCTCATCCGCGTCACCCGTCGGACTCTTCTCTTTTCGCAACTTCTCGATCATCAACCCCTTGCATCTGACTCGCGAATTGGGCAAGCTAGGAAAATGTGGCGTCTTTTCCCACGACCGAGATGACGGGGCTATGATGGTGTAGGCCCTGCTCGTTTCCCAACTCCGGAGCATTACCTCCATGAGTTTCCGACGATTTGCCCTCACCCTCCTCCTTTCACCTTTGCTCGCGGCCACGACGTTCGCCGCCGATACGAAGAAGCTCGTCTGGGAACCAACGCGCACGACGGCCCCAGACACGCTTCAAGAAGTGAAGGCACTTCAAGACACGGTCAAGGACCTCGTGGCGAAAGTGACCCCCGCGACGGTGGCACTGCTCCTCGGGGAAGTCGATACGACGAAGCCAGGCCCACAATCAGTCGGGGCCGGCAGTGGCGTGATCGTCAGCGAGGACGGCCTCGTGCTCACGGCCGCGCACGTCGTCGAACCGCCGGTCTTCGGCTTCGGCGGTCTCCGTCCGCGGCGGGAACGCAACGCGGCACCGCCGATGCTTCGCATTATCTTGCCTGGCAACATCGAGGTGAAGGGGAAGATTCTCGGCCGCAACTCCAGCTTTGATAGCGGCATGGTGAAGATCACCGACCCGGTGCCCGAAGGGGCGACATGGCCTGGCGCGAAGGAAGGCAAGTGGCCGTTCGTCGAGATCGGCGATTCCACGAAGCTGCAGAAGGGACAGTGGGTCGTTTCGCTCGGCCACCCCGGTGGACCGAAGCCGGAACGTCGTGCCCCGGTGCGGCTCGGCCAGGTCGTTGAGGCCGGGGAGAATGCGAAAATCATTCGCTCGGACTGCACGCTCGTCGGTGGCGACTCCGGTGGGCCGTTGTTCGACCTCTCGGGCAAACTCGTGGGCATCCACAGCCGCATCGGCGAGAAACTCGACGACAACATCCACGTAGCCGCCAAGGCGTACCAGGACGAGTGGAAGCGGCTCGTTCGTGGCGACCTGATCGGCCTTGAGCCGACCGCAGTGATGGGCATCATCCTGAACCGCGAGAAGAAAGATCCACGGCCCAAGATCAATGAATTCGGTGAAGACTCGCCGGCTGAGAAGGCCGGCCTCAAGGTAGGGGATTTGATCTTGAAGCTGAACGGTCAGGCTGTGCCGACGAGTGAAGATTTCGATGAGATGATGGCTCAACTGCGGCCCAATGACGTGGCCACAGTGGAAGTCCTCCGTGGCGAAGAAACACTCGAAGCCAAGGTGACGCTCGCCCGCGCCCGCCGCCGTCAAAACTAACCGCCGCTGGTCGATCCCTCTCGTTCATACCTTTCACGAGTGCTCACATGCTCAAACTCTTTGCCCGCACCTCGATGGCCCTGCTCGCCTTTGCCCTGATGGTCGGCCCCATCACCGCCGAGTTCAATCTCGGCAAGAAGGAGATGGCGAAACTCTTCACGTCGAGCGTGTCGAAGGGCACCGCCGCCACCGTTCGCATCCGCTGCGACAACAAGGATACGGTCCTCGGCACCGTGGTCGATAAGTCCGGCCTGATCCT
>JBBQCQ010000208.1:0-6621 GCA_038318835.1 Gemmatales bacterium
CTTGCCCCACCGCATGGGCGTTCCCTCGCGCAACTTCAAGCGAACTCTCCACCGTCATCGAATACTATCGGCTAGCACCCGCAGAAGTGTTGAGGCTTTTCTAACCAGAACAATCGGAAATGTGGAAACGCGATCGGCACATCGAATGCAATTCCTCTCGCGCCAAGTCGCCAAGAAGAGAAGATTCATTTTCTTCTTCGGATTTCGACTCTTTCCGTTTTCCTCGTCACGTAAGGTCGCGACCGAGCGAGTTCCCGTTCGCTCGCGTTCCCCGGCGGAGGAATTCGAGTCGAACGGGGCCACGCTGCCAGCCGCTCGCGGTCAGAACCCACGGCCGCCGGGGCCGCCGGGGCCGCCGCCTCGGCGGCCGAGACCGAACAGGGGTTGCTTGACGAAGCCCGCGTACGGCTCGCCGATCAACTCCTTCCACTTGGCGGTCTGGGCCGGCGTCAGTTCGCTCATCAGCTTCTCGTCGAGGCGGTCCCGGAGTTTGGCGAGGGCGTCCGTGAGGGTGGTGCCTTCACCGAACCCGCCCGGACCGATACCGATGAGGTTGGCAAGCTCTTGCGAATTGGCCGACAGGGTGTTGATTTTCTGCATCTGTTCCGGGGTGATGGCCAAAGCCTTCTGCACATCCATCAGAAAGGGCACTGCCAGGACATTGGCCAGCGATGTCGCCGCCCGCTGTTGCACCGAGAGTTGATCGAGACGCTTCCGCTGGTCGGCCGTCAGGATCGCGTCGGCCGCCTGGGTGAACGTATCGATCGTCGCCTTGAGCTTGGCCGTGTCGTTGGCCGGCGGCGCGCCGAACCCGTTGCCACCGCCGCTGTTTAGGCCGAACCCGCCGCTGTTCACCGCTGTCGAAAACAGGTACTCGTTCGCCGCCGGGGCCAGCTTGGTGATCTGTTCGGGCGTCAGTTTGAGTTCGCCCCAGAGTGTGGTGTCCAGAAGCGTATCGTAGGCGGGGAGAAGCGAGATCTGCGTCGGTCTAACGGAACTCGGGTCGATGAAAACCTTCGCGACATCGACGGGCTTGCCGAGCATCGCCTTGATGGCCTTCTGTTGCTCGGCCGTCAGCACGTCGGCGGCCGCCTCCCCGCCGGTCAGGAGCTTCTTCTTCTGCTCGGCCGTGAGCTTGATCGCCTCGGCCACGCCAGGGTAACTGACCGGCCCGGTCGTGGTCGAGAACGGGAATGACGGTCGGGATTCGGTCTGTTGAAGCATGAGTTCGCGGAAGCGGTCGCGCTGGCCCGGATCGAGAATGTCGGCCAGGGCTTTTTCCACGAACGCGGAGCGGTCGGCGTACAGTTGCTTCATCTTCTCGTCGTCCCCAGTGATGATGCCGCGGGGCGAAAACTTCGTTGTGACTTCCTGGGCCGCAGCCTCGGCCTTTTTGACTTGTTCCGCGGTCATCTTGAGTTCGGCCTGCACGCCCTCGTACCGCGCCAGCGTGCTGAGATGGGTGACGTACTTCCCGAACACCATCTCGCGGATTCTGGCAAGATTGGTCGATGGCCGCCCACCGAACGGGTTCACGGACATTCGTCCCTGGAAATCGGCCCCCAACAGTTCTGTTCGCTTCGCCCGCTGTTCGGGCGTGAGGATTGCGTCGCAGGCTTCGTTGTGAGCCTTGTTCAGAGCTGTGACGGCGGTCTTCACCTTCTCGACCGATTCGTCCGCGAGCACGGCCTTGGCAATCGCCTCGTCGTGGGCTTTGACCACCGCCTGGTACGCCTTCCGCTGTTCGGCCGTCACGTCGAGTTCCTTGCCGAAGGTGTTCGTGGCGAAGAACTCGGCGTTCGTGGCAAGGGTGCGGCGACCGAGTTGATCGAGCCGGGTCCGCTGCTCGGGGGTGAGAATCTTGGCCATCGCCGCGGTCCCTGCGGCCAGTTGGTCCGCCCGCGCCTTCTCGTCGGCAGCCGGACTGACGTCCGGGTTGAGGGGCGTCCGTGACCTTGGCGATGTCGACTGGGGCCGCAGTTCGTCCAGGGCCTTGACCTGTTCGGCCGTCAACTTCAACTCCTTCTGCACGTCCGGCGAGGCGGTGTAGGCGAGGTCTTGCGGGCCAGTCATGAACCGCCCAAAGCCCCCTCTGGACCGCGTGTCGTACTCGGCGACCATCGGCCCCGCCATCGGCGGGCCGAGGAGTGTCTTTATGGCGTCGGTCTGGGCTGATGTGAGGTACACGCCCTGGAAGTACCGGAACTGGTTGTCCGTGGTCTTCAGTATGTTCGCCTGCGCTTCGCTCAGCTTGAGCGCGGCGACGAATTCAGGGTACGTTTGCAGAAGGCTGGCCGACACGATGGAGTAACTCAGGCCGGTGGTGGTACCCCGACCGCGGCCTTCGTAGATACTGTAACGGTACTGGTTCCACACCGTCTGGGCTGCGAGTTCTTTTGCCCGCGGGAGTTGTTCGGGTTTCAGCACGGTCGTCAGTTCCGCGACCGCGGCCTTGTTCATCTCGTCGGACTTCAAGTCCTTGCGGGCGGTGGTGTAAACGTGGTCCCACTCTTTCGTGCGGAACGCGAGCAACCGCTTCGACTGCTCGGGGGTCAATTTCAGTTCCTTCTTAACATTCTCCCCGCCGATGTACGGCAACAAGGCCGCGAGGAGCGGAATTGGCGTGGGTTTGTCCAACGGCCCCCCGAACGGTTGGGCCTGGCCGACGACGGCCGACAGAAACAGCACAAGGGCTGCGAGCGGGTAACGATTTCGAGACACGAGCCGGCCTCCGAAAGTGGGACGGAAAGGAGTACACAAGACTATTCCGATTGGCACGATTTCGTGACTGCTTTTCTCCCGAATTCGTGAAATTGTTGGAATAATTTCTCGCCCTGGCACGACCAACCGACTTTGCACCCCGCTTGACCGCCGCGGTAGGCTTCTGGTATGGCCACCACTACCATGCCCGCCGCGAACTTGTTCCTCGACCACCCCGATAGCATCGCCCCAGCGACGCTTTTCGTGGATGTTGTCTTCGATCGGCCGTTCGACCATGCCTACACCTACGGCGTGCCGGATGCGATGCGGGAAACCGTCGGCGTTGGCAAGCGCGTGGAGTGCCCGTTCGGCCGCGGCGACAAGACGACGGAAGGCTACGTCATCCGCGTGGCCGACGTGCCGCCGGAACGGGCCGTCAAGAACATCGCCCGCGTCCTCGACGATACCGCGCTGCTCGACGAACACCTCCTGAAGCTGACGCGGTGGATGGCCGACTACTACCTCTGCGGATGGGGGCAGGTGCTGCACGCCGTCGTGCCGGCCGGCGTGCGGGACAAGGCCGGGACGAAGAATGTTGTGTTCGTGCAGCCGACGCCGCGTGAGGAGTTGCCGAACCCGTTGCCGACCGTCACGCCGAAGCAGAAGCAGGCCCTCGACCGGCTAAAAAAAGAGGGCCAGCCGATGGAATTGCACGCGCTCGCCCGCATGATGGGCGGCGGCACGGCCCCTATCAGCGGCCTCATCTCCAAGGGGCTGGTGCGGAAGTTCGTCGAGCGGATGGAGCGGTCGGAAATCGACCGGCGAGCCGAGTTCCGTAAGGAACCGGGTGAATCGCCCGGACACCCGGCGGCGGACGCCGGTCGGCTCGCCACGCCGATCGTGATGAACGCCGACCAGACGGCCGTGTGGGAGACGCTGCTGCCCATCCTCGGCGAGGGCGGCTTTCACCCGTTCCTGCTCCACGGCGTGACCGGCAGCGGTAAGACCGAGGTCTACCTGCGGGCCATCGAGGAAGTCGTCCGGCAGGGCAAAGAGGCCATCGTCCTCGTCCCCGAAATCAGCCTGACGCCGCAGACCATCGAGCGATTCTCCGGCCGCTGCGGCGTTGTGGCCGTGCTGCACTCGCACCTGACGGACAGCGAGCGCGGCCAGTACTGGCGGCGCGTCGCGGCAGGTCAGGTGCAGGTCGTCGTCGGTGCCCGCTCGGCCGTCTTCGCCCCCACCCGCAAACTCGGCGTCATCATCATCGACGAGGAACACGAGACGAGCTTCAAGCAGGAAGCTACGCCCCGCTACCACGCCCGCGATGTGGCCGTCATGCGGGCACGCCTGGCGAATGTGCCGATCATCCTCGGCAGTGCCACGCCGAGCCTCGAAAGCTGGCACAACGCCCATCGGGCCGACGGCTACACGCTGCTGAGTCTGCCGAATCGCGTCGAGAATCGCCCGCTGCCGAAGGTGCAGTTGGTGGACCTGCGGCACGAGCCGAAGACGCCGGGCAAGCACTTCGCCATCGGCCCGACGCTCGAATTGGGGATCAAGAACGCTCTGAAGGCGGGCGGGCAGGTGATGCTGTTCCTGAACCGCCGGGGGTTCAGCACGCACGTCCACTGCCCGAGTTGCGGGCACGTCGCCCAGTGCGCCCACTGCGACCTGTCCCTGACGTTCCACCGGCATAAGGCCGCGCTCGTCTGCCACTACTGCGGCTTCGAGACGGCCCCGTTCACGAAGTGCCCAAGTTGTTCGCAAGTGTCGATCCGCTATCAGGGCCTCGGCACCGAGAAACTGCAAGAAGAGATCGAGGCGAAGATCCCGAACAAATTTGTGCAGAGGATGGACTCGGACACGATGTCGAAGCCCGGCAGCCACCAGCGGGTGTTGGACGCCTTCCGCGAGGGACTCATTCACATCCTGCTCGGCACGCAGATGATCGCGAAGGGGCTGGACTTCCCGAACGTCACGCTCGTCGGCGTGGTGAACGCTGACGTGGGCCTGCACCTGCCGGACTTCCGCGCCGCGGAGCGCACCTTCCAACTACTCGCGCAAGTCTCCGGGCGGGCCGGCCGTGGCGAGAAGGGCGGGCAGGTGATGATCCAGACCTTCACGCCGGACCACCCGTGCATCAGCCTGGCCACGCGGCACGACTTCATCAGCTTCTCGAAGCAGGAACTCGGCCACCGCCGCGAGCACAACTACCCGCCCTACCAACGGCTGGCCCGGCTCATCGTCCGCAGCGAAAAGGAGTCGCTCGCGGCCGCGTTCGCGGAGACACTCGCCGGGGCGTTCAAGGCCGCCGTGGCCCGCGTGACGAAGCCGGGCGCGCCGTCGCTGCGGCTCCTTGGCCCGGCCGAGTGCCCGGTGTTCAAGCTGAACGGCTACTACCGTTTCCACTTCCAGATTCAGAGCGAGAACGCGGGCATGTTGCACGCGGTGATGCGCGAGGTGCTGTCGGCCGCAAAGCCGCCGCACGGCGTCGAGTTCCAGGTGGACGTGGACCCGTACAGCATGTTGTAAACGGGACGGTCGAACTACCCGTCCATCCAGTTCTCGAACCGCAGGTCGGGAACTTGCTCGAAGTCGCGACGGTTGGCCGTGATCAGTAGGGCATTCTGTTCCAGTGCGATCGCCGCGATCTTGCGATCCGACGACCCTATTTTGATGCTCCCCATCCCGTCGAACCGTGTGGCCGCGGCATCGTCGAACGGAACGATCTCGAACTCCGCGAAGAAGTCGAACAGGCTGGCGAGTTCGCGGTAGGCGTAGACTTGGCGGATTGCCTTACGTTCCTTCGCGAGTGCCGTCATCCAGCCGCGCATCGACTCTTCCACGACAACGACCGGGATTGAAACAGGTTCGGGGCTCAGTGCCATGCAACTCACGAGACGGTCGCGCCGAACCCCGGACGGCATCCGCAGAACCGACACGTGATCCGTGTCGAGCAGGATCATTCGATTTCCCCCTGAGCCTCGCGGCGTTCAGCCTCACTGTTGGCCTCGATCTCGGCGAGCATGGCGCGGGTGAACTCGTTGTCTTCCGAGTTGCCGACAACCTTCCGCCAGTCGCGTCGTCGTGGCTGGTCGGCAGTCGCGTCGGCGAGCCTCCGTTCGACTTCTGCCAGGCGGGCGGCGAGCGATTCGAGCGTGGGTTCCGACATGGGAGTTCCTCGGCGGTGCCTTGATTATACACCGCTTTCCGCAAGTCCGGCACAATCCGCACGCTCGACGGCCCGGACCTCCACCCGGCGAAAATAATCCGCCGCCGTTTGTCGATCCGCGTCGCGGCCGTTCGACAAGAGGGTGTACTCGGCGGGACCGCCGTCGGGTCCATCTCTGCACCCGTATTCGGAGAAATGACATGACGCGACGCATCCTCACCGGTTGCCTCCTGGTGATCGCCCTGGCCGCCGTCGGCCGCGGCGAAACGCCGGCGAAGGCCGACCCCGCGAAGGCCGGGATGGACAAGATCAAGAAGCTGGTCGGCACCTGGGTGGAGGCCGACAAGGACGGCAAGCCGACCGACAAGGTCGTGTCGGTGCTCAAACTCACGGCCGGCGGGTCGGCCGTACAAGAGACGACGTTCCCAGGGTCGGACATGGAGATGGTGTCCATGTATCACATGGACAAGGGCGACCTGCTGATGACGCACTATTGCATGCTCGGCAACCAACCGCGGATGAAGGCCGACCTGAAGGCCGCGACGAACACGATCAAGTGGGAGTTCGCCGGCGGCACGAACCTCGACCCGGCGAAGGACATGCACATGCACGGGGCGACGGTGACGTTCGTGGACGACGACCACATCGAGATCGCCGGCGAAGCGTGGGAAGGGGGCAAGCCGGCCCATGCCTTTCAGGGTCGTCGTGGAGCTTTGGGGAAGGCGTTTTTCGCTTCCAGGAGCCGA
>JBBQCQ010000209.1:0-6621 GCA_038318835.1 Gemmatales bacterium
TCTCTTCTTGACGTCTTTGCGCGAGATGTCTTCGTTCTTGCTCAACCTTTATTTCTGCAAGATTGGCAGATAGTTGTTCGGCAGTTGCAGTACGATGCAGGCCATGGCGGTGGCGTAGGCTCCGCCATGGGCGGGGTCGATCCAACTGCCGGCGTTGCCGAGGCGGAAGCGCACGAGAAGCTCATCGCGGATGGCCGGGAACCACTCGGCCCACAGCGGGCCGCCGGCCGTCCACATGGCCAGAGCGGCGTAGTAGTGGGCGTAGTAGAAGTATCGCTCGGTGAAGAAATCGCGGACGCCGCGCTGATTCGGGATGAACCGTATGAGGTACTTCAGACCGCGGTCGATGTTGTCGCCGTCGTAGATGCCGGCCGAGAACAGGCCGACCACGGCGGCGGCCGACCGTGCGAAGGCCGAACCGAGTTGCGTCTCGTTACGGATGTAGCAGAACCCGCCGTCGGCCAGTTGGCACGCCTTGATGTACCCCACCGCGGCGTCCACGGTGGACTTCGGCACGAAGACGCCAGCGTTGCGGGCGGCTCGCAGAGCCATGAGCTGCGCGACCGTCACTGACACATCGCTCTCGCTTGGCTTCGGATCGTACCGCCAGCCGCCGAGTTTGTTCTGCGAGTCGATGACGAGGCGGATCGCCTTCTCTAACGCTTCGCGCAGCCGCAGTTGGCGGGCGGCCGTCGGCATCATGCCGTACAGTTCCGCCAGGAAGAGCGCGGCGAACCCGTGCTGGTACATCCCGCCGCCCTGGCCGAACCCGCCCTCACCCGCGTTCAGGTACCCCGGCGGCGATGTGGTGGCCGATCGCGCCACGAGGTAGTCCATCGCCCGGCTGACGGTGCGCCCATATTGCCCGCGGCCGGGGTGGTGGCCGCCGGCCATGAGGGCGAGCGCGGCAAGGCCGGTAATGGCGGCGTTCGGAATGCCGCTATCGGTGAACGACCCATCGGCCGCCTGTGTGCGGTGCAGGAAGGCCAGCCCGCGGTCGATGGCGGCTTGCGCTTCGCTCGTGATATAGTCGGCGGCCGGCCCGCCATCCTGGGCGTGGCCGATCAGCGCGGCCGCCCCGCCGGTCGTGCCGAGGGCGGCCAGGCGAAGGGCTTGTCGGCGAGTGACGCGGGATGGGTTCACGGCTTCCCCTTCTTTTCCTTCTCGGCCAGCGTCGAGAAGTAGTCGGGCAGCAGGTCCTTGTACCGCGAGTTGTACTGTTCGCGGAAGAACTGCATCATCCGCTGCCGCGGCAGTTCCGGCAGGTGGCCCCAGAAGTCCTTGGCGATCGTCTCGGCCAGCGGCAGTGTCGGCGTGGCCTTGCCGCTGCCACCGGGTTGGTTGCCGCCTTGCTGGCCCATCGGCATCCCGCCCATCGGCGGCCCCTTCTCGCCGGGCTTCGCCTCCGCCGGCATCGGCTGCTCGCCGGTTCCGCCCATCGGCATCGGTTCCGGTTTCTGTTCACGTCGGCCGCTGCCGGTGCGTTGCGAACCGCGGGGCTGCGATTGCCCCGAACCGCCGCCCATCGGCGGTTTGTTCGACGCCCCACCACCGCCCCCGTTTGGCGGCGGCGGTTGTTGCGAAGGGTCGTTGCTCATCGGCGGGGGCGGCGGATTTTGCAGCAGGTCGATCAACGTATCCAGGTCCTGCTTCAGCCGCGCCTGATCGCGGCGGGTGGCCTCGCCGGTGTCCTGGTCGCCGAGCTTGGCACCGACGCCCTTCGCGCTCTTGCCGATGCGATCGGCGAGCGTGGCCACGTCGTCGGGTTCGGCAGGCTCCGGCTCGTCCTTTAGTGGAATCGAGGGGAGCCCGAGGGGCGGCAAGAGCGGCGGCACGATGGCGAACCCCGCAGACGCCGCCAGCAAAGAGAGGGCCGAAGTCAGAAGGAATCGCGTCACGGCAGGTCTCCCCCCAGTTGTTGTTGCAAGAGTGGCAGCAGTTGCTCCAGCAACTCCGCGATGTCTTTCTGGGCCTTCTCGATCTCTTGAAGCTCGTCCTTGTCGTCGTCGTTCAGGGCGTCGCGGTCCGGGTGGTCCTTCGCGAACGTCTGCGTGCGGTCGTTCACTTCCTTCTGCCAGTCGCGGAGAGCTTTCAACTGCGCGACCGGCGGCACGCCGTTCGGGTGTTGGCCGGCCTCACCGCCGGGCATCGGCATCGGCATCGGCTTGGCGGCGTCGCCCATCGGCTTCGCGGCCGGCTTCTTCTCGTCTTCCTTCAACGCGTTGACGATCTGTTCCAACCGCCGCACCGCAGCCCGCATCGGTCGGCGGGTCTGCTCATCGGCGGCCGTCTCCGATTCCGCTTCGAAAGCGGCCGGGTCGGCGAAGACCACTTCGTCCTTCCGCTCGGCCACCCGCTCGCCGGCCTTTTGCATGTCGTCGGCAGCCTGACGCAACATGCGGTCGAATACCTTCGCGTCCTCCGTCTTCGCCTTCGCGAATGCGCGAACCTCTTCGGCCAGTGCCTTCTCGCGTTCCGCGAGCGAGGCCAGACTTGCCTGAAGCGGCCGCTCCCACTTCTTCGCCTTCACGGCGGCCGCGGTCAGGCGTTCGGACTCCGCGACGGCGGCCTTCTGCTTGTCGAGGAACGTCTTGAACTGTCCGGTGAACTGCTCGCGCTGCTCGCGTTCGAGCTTCTGCTGGTCTTGCGGCTGCTCCTTGTCTAGCTCCTGCTTCGCGGCCTCCAGCCGTTCGAGAGCGTCGTCGGGCTTCGCCTTCGGGTCGCGGCCATCGGCGAGGTCGTTGCGGGCCTGTTCCATCTCCTTCGCGGCCCGCCGCAGTTGCTCGGCCGCGTCGGTAGCCCCTTCGCGATCGAGCTTGCGGGAAAGCTGCTCCGTGTCGCGGCGGAGCGTCTCCTGCTCGGCGGCCAGCTTCTGAAATTCGGCCACTTTCTCCCCCGCGTCCGTCGCTTCGCTGGCTTTGTTCGCCTTCTTCGCGAGTTCGTCCTGCCGGTCGGCGAGTCCGTCCACGCGGTCGGCGGCGGCCTTCCGCTTCTTGGTGAGTTCGTCCACGTCGGCCTTCTTCTCGGCCAGGTCGGCGGTCATCTTCTCCAGGCGGTCGGTCGCACTCTTCGCGGCCGCGGCGGCTTCGCTGTCGCGGTTGTTCCGCTGGGCCTCGGCCGCTTGGCGAAGGTCGTCGGCGATGGCCTGCCGACCGGCCTGTTTCGCGGCCTTCTCCAGCGTGTCGGCCTCGGCGGTCGCCTTCGCGGCGGCGTCCTTCAGGTCGGCGGCTTCCGCCGTCGCGGCTTTCTGGGCCTCCGAACCTGCGGGCGAACGCTTCGCCTCTTGCTCCTTCGCGGCGGCGGCGGCTTGCAACGTCGCGGCCTGCTGCCGTTTCTCCTCGGCCACGCGGTCGGCCTTCGAGATGAGTTTGCCGGCCTGCTCGGCGGCCTTGTCCAGACTGTCGCCGTGTTTGTCGAGCGAAGCCCGATCCGCTGCGGGAAGCTGGTCGGCGGGGGTCCCGCTCGGCAATCGCTCGGCGTTCTTCTTCGCGTCGGCGCTCGTCTTCGCCACCTGGTCTTTCAACTGTCTCGCGTCGCCGCGAATCTCGGCGGCGGCGGCCCATTGCTCCAACTCCTCGGCGGCCGCGTCGAGCTTGTCGAGCACGGCCTGCTGCCCCTTCGCCGCTTTCGCGAGTGCGTCGTCGGCCTTCGCGTTGGCCTGCTTCGCCGCGGCCAACTGCGGCTCGACCGCCAGCAAGAGGCGATCCTCCACTTCGGCCAGATTGCGGGCGACGGCCTCGGCCCGTTGCGTGGCTGCCGACGCCGGTAGGTCGTTCGCCTTCGCCACGTCGCGGAGCTTCTCGGCCTTCGCCCGCAAGCCGTCGCGGGGGTCGCCGAGGAGACCGCGGAGTTGTCGCTGGGCCTGCTCGGCTTGGGCGACTTTGTCCTGTCCGGCGGGTGTCAGCTTGCCGTCCGGGGTCATCGCCTTCTGGGCCTGATCGGTCTTGTCGGCCGCGTCCTTCTGCGTGATCGCGGCCCGGCTCAGGTCCGGTCGCAGGGCGGCGAGTTGCTTCTGAAGGTAAGCCGTCAAGGACTCTTCCGACATCACGCGAATCACGACTTCCGCACTTCGGCCTGGCTGCTTCGCCACGGTATAGTCGTCCCAGTCGGTGGCCGCGGCGCGGAGGGTGATCATGTCGCTGTCGGCGGGCGGCTGGCCGTTCGGTTTGCGGAACGTCGCGAGCGGCAGCGTTCGTTGCGCGTCGAGCGTAGGCACTTGCCCGTCGGCTGACACGAGCGGCAGTTCGGCCCACGGGTGGTCGTTCACCTGGAATTCCAGCACGAGCCGACGCACGGCAAATGTGCGGTCGTCGGCGCGGACGTTCAGCGGCACGACGGCCGTCGGCACCCGCAAGAGCGGGTCGGGGCCGGGTGTGGGCCGCAGTAGGGTGACGGCCGGGGCGGGGTCGGGGAAGGTGCGGAGGTCGAGCTTCTGTACGCCGGTCAACCCGGCCGCGTCGGTGAACCGCAGCGAGTACAGGCCCGACCGTGAGGGAATGAAATCGGCGTCGAGGTGCGTCGCATCTGGCCCGCCGAGTGTCACCGGGGTGTCATCGGCGAATGACTCGCTCAGCCGCGTGGCGGCGAGGGCGGCGAACGGGTTCTGGGCGGCAAGGCCGGCGACGGCGTTCGCGGCTGACAGGCCGGGCAAGTCGCCTTCCGGGTGCAACGTGGCCCGCACGATCGGCCGGTCGGTCGCGGCCTTCAGGCGGATGCGCGTGCCGGCGATGGTCTCGATGCCGCCGGACCCGTCGGGCAACTCCGTCGGTCGCTGCCGCGTGTACGGCTGGTACGTCAGGCGAATCTGCGGTGAGGGCCGGCCATCGCGGAGCGTCAACCGCGGCGGCGTGGCAACCGTGACAGCGTGCCAGCCGGTGTCGGCGTCGTTCGCAACAATGCGGAATTCGAAATCGCGCGACACCCGATCCGGCAGCAGGGAGAGTGCCACGGCGTCGCTGTCGGGCGCCACGGGGATCGATTCGTCCGCGGGCGGGCTGCCGGTGAGCTTGATCGACAGCGTCGCCATCGGCGGCCGTTCGCCCCTCACGGTGAACGCGAGCGGGAACGGGTCGCCCTTCGCGAGTAGGGTCGGCGATTCGGCAAGTTCGATTCGCGTCTTCGGCGGCCACGGGTGGTTGCCGAACGGGTCGAACAGTCGCACTGCGGCCACCGCCGCGCGGCCGACGTTCGGCAAGACCAACAGGCCGAGCAGGAGCAGCGTGCCGAGCATAGCCGCGAGCGAGCGCCAGACGCGGCCGGTCGGGACGACGCCGGCCAGGTCGTGGCGGGCGGTCATTCGCTCGGCCCGCTTGACGACCGCCCGGCGGAACTTCACGGCCGAGCGGTCGCCGTCGTCGCGTTCCTGGAACGTCGCCGCGCTCGCGAGGGCATCGTTGAATTCGGGGTAACGGCGTTCGATGAACTGCGCGACCGCGACCGCTCCTGTTGGCGTCCGCACGGCCGTTCGCACGCTGCGAAGGTGGAGGGCCAGCACTATGCCGAGGCCCGCCGCTAGCAGGAGTGCCCGCACGCCGGCCGATAGGTGCAGCCAGGCATCGAGGACGCCGACGGTGCCGACGTAAAGCCCGACAACGGCAACGAGCGTAAACAGCCCGATGGCGACGAGGGCCAGCCGCCGCATCCGGCCGAGGCCGCGCAGTCGCTGGTTCAGCGGAACGACTTCATCCGGCGGCCGTAGGACGAACGACATGGGGTGCTCCGCGTCTCAGGCCGCCTCTTCGGGCGACGGAACGAAATCGCCGATCATTTGGGAAACCGCATCGTGATCGATAAAAATCGGAATCTTTCCGGGGGCGAGGTGCATCGCGAAACCTTCTCGAACGGTGATCGCAAGCGGGTAGTCGATCTGATACCGCGCTCCGTTCATCAGCACGATGGTGAACGGTCGGTACGGCCGTCGTTCGGCTAACGTGGTCACGGTAATGTCAAATTCATCTGCTCTCATCACTGCCCCCGATGGTTATTGATAGCCCTGAGTCTTTCTCTGCTCATCATAACAACCGCTCGCGTTTTCGCAGAACCCATTCACATCCTAGCAGGAGCAGAAGTAACGCGAACGTAACGATGTGGTTCCACACCGGCAGCGGCGGGCACGGTTGATTCAGCGGCAGGCGGGCGACCTCCGGCAGGTCGTCGAGCAAGTTGTCGGCATCGGCGAAGGTGTAGAACTTCCCCCGCGACTCGGCGGCGGCCCGCGTCAGGTCGGTCTTGTTCATCTCCAGGCGATCGAGTTCGCCCGGCGGCGGCAGCACGCGGGCGTCGGCCCGCGGCTTCAGTCCCGTCGGGGCGGGGTCGGTGAGTTGAAAGCGATACTCGCCCACCGGCGTGCGGGCGAGCGTGGCCTCGTAGCTTGCGCGGCTGCCGCGGACCTTCGCCAGCGTGAGCGTTTGCGTCTCGCTGTCGCCGGCGATCGCGCGGCCGGTGGCGTCCCGCAGCGGGCCGCGATCGACGCCGACTTTCACGGGGCCGACCGGCGGGGCGGCGTCGTCCGGGAACTGCACGGTCACGCGGATCGGCTCGTCACGGCGGTAGCCGGTCTGCTTGTCGGTCTTCAGTTCCACCCGCCGCACGCGGGTGCGGGCCAGCACCGTGATGGCCTGC
>JBBQCQ010000210.1:0-6614 GCA_038318835.1 Gemmatales bacterium
AGGGGGTCTGCTTGTCGAGCTTCAGCTCAACCCGGCCGAGCCGCGACCGCGACAGCACCCGCACGGCCTGCATCCAGAACTTATTGAACTGCTCCTCGTCGTCGCGCCAGCGCCACCGCCAGGTTTCGTCCAGCCCCATGAAGATCACCCGGCCGGCCCCGCTGAACTGCTGCAACACCAGCGGGTGCTTCTCGCTGGGGTCGTCCTCCGCGGGTCGGTCGGGGTGCATGGCCAGGACTTCAGCGGTGTCCTTTTTCACGTACCCGGTCGCGGCCCAGAACATCGGCTTCAACCGCTGCCAGATGGCGGCGCTGTCGGTTTCGTTCGCGGCGAAGCGGAACAGCGGGTGCGAACTGCCGACGGGCGTCAGCCGCGGCTGATAGCCGGCCGTCAGCGGGGTCTCCTCCGACGTGGGCCGCGGGACCTCGCCGGCCTTCGTGCGGGCGACCGGCAGCACGTCGGCCAGCGGCGTGTCGAACAGCAATCCCGGCGTGGCCTGCTCGCCAGCGATCACGATCAGGCCTCCGCCCTTCTGCTTGACGAACTCGGCCAGGTCTTGCAGTCGCTGGGCCGGGCGGTCGAGCTTCTTCGGGTCCACGTCGCCGAGAATCACCACGTCGTACTGGAAGAGTTCGTCCCGCGTCGGGAAGCCGCGGAGGGCGATGCGGTCGGTCGTCGCGTGGTCGGCCGAGGCGTCGAGTAACAGCGTTTGAATCTCGACCGCCTTCTCGCGGCGGCCGGGTTCGACCTCGCGTTCGAGCAGCACCTTGACAAAGCGGAACTCGTACCGCGGATAGCCCTCGACGAACAGCACGCGCAACTTGCGGTTCTCGGTGACGACGATCTGCCGTTCGATCTTGTTGTTCGCCGCCTCCACTTCGCCGGCCTGCACGGGCACCTCGATCACATAGCTGCGCTCGCCGAGTTGGCTCGGCACGTGCTTCAGGCGGAACGTCACCGGCTTGCCGGCCGCGTCGGGGGCGACGGTCACTTCGTCCCGCTTCTCCAGCACGTCGCCGACCTTTTCGGACAGCGTCACGCGAACCGCCTTCGGCACGCCGGCCCCCTTCGCGGTCAAGCGGCCCTCGAAGACAAGCTCGTCGTTGCGCGCAACCACGTCGTCGGATCGCAGGTCGCCGACGGCCAGATCGAGTGGGTCTTTCGTGTCGCCGAGGCCGACGAGGTACAGCGGCACGTCGGCCCGTGCGGCCTCGCGGCCAGCCCGTGGCAGGTCGTCGCCGGCCGTGGTCACGCCTTCAGTCAGCACGATGATCGCGGCGAGCGACCCGCCGCGGAACGACTTCAACACCGCCTGCACGCCGTCGCCCAGTCGGCTTTCCTCGCCAGTTGCGGCCAGCGGCGTGATGGCGTCCCGCGTGGTCGGCGTTTCGTTCGCCTCGTTGATCGTGCCGACGAGCCGGGCCTGTTCCGCGAGCGAATACACGTGAACCTTCAGCTTCCGCTCGACGACGAGCCGCGAGAGCCAGTCGCCGTCGGGGCGGGTGAGCAGCCACTTCGCGAGTTGAATTCGCTGTGGGCGGTCCAGGCCGGGCACCTTCGCCAGCGATTCGATCTTCGCTCGTACGGCCGGGTCTTGCGCGTCGTCCACGGTGGCCATGCTCGCGGACGTGTCGATGAGAACGGCCACGTCCGGCCAGCCCTCGCGGTCGAACGCTAGCCGCAGTTGCGGCAACACCAGGAAGAGGACGAGCAGGTAGGCCGACAGGCGGAGCAGGGCGGGCAGAATCACCCGCCGGGTGCCGGCCGTCGCTCGGCGTTCGTAACCGTAGAAGACGACGACGATGATGACCGCGACGGCGGCCAGCCCCCATTGCAGTTGCTGATCGAGCCGGCTGTTGGCGGTGAACGCCGGACTCTGTTCGAGCCGCCACCGCGTGCCCTCGCCAGGCCCGGCCGATGGCACCCCGGCCGAGCGTTCGACCGCCTGCCGCCAACTGTCCGGGAGGAAGCCGAGAAGTTCGCCGGTGGCCCACGAATGCGCGAGCGTGAACAGCACCGCCGCCGCGACGATCAGGAGCAGGATCGCGAAGAGTTTGAAGACACCGAACGCGGTTGACGGCGACTCCCCATCGCCTCGGAGGCCAGCCGCGATACGGGCCGGACCGAGCCGCCACGCCAGCCACAACTCGAACGCGAGTGCGAGGACGCCGACCGTAACGAACCACCGCGCGAGCATCGGGCCGTGCGGTCGCGGCGTGGTAACGACGGCCGTGCCGCTGTCGTCCTGAATCGCGACCTCGGCCGGATCGCGGACGACTTGCACTGTCGGGTGAATCGCCTTCAGCAGGGCCGGGTTGATGCGCCGCAGGTCGGACTCGCTGCCGCCGCCGGGCGTCGCATCGGGCACGTTCACGGCCACGAATTTCGTCGGCCGCCCCGCCGCCTCGAAACGGTACAGCCCGGCCAGGTGCGTGTCGGCGAAGCGGGCCAGGCCGCCCTCGTCGGTGGCGACCACGGCCGACGATTCGATGCCGCCGGCCGGGCCGACGAGCTTCGCCGTCAGGCCGACGGTCGCGGGTGGCAAGTATTCGCCCACCCCTTCGCCGACCCGGATCGCCTGCCGCTCCGGGTTCGTGGCCGCGAAGCGAAGCAACTCGCCCGCGAAGACGGGGTACGTCGGCAGGATCGGCCAGTCGTTCCAGTCGCGGTTGAACGTACTCGTGTACACGATTACCCGCCCGCGGTGCCGGCCCCACTCGACTACGGCCGGGTCTGGCTTGCGGTCGTTTGCCTTCGATCCTTCCGCCGGGGCGAACGACAGGATGCGCCGGCCACGGCCGGCCGGCAGTTCGAGTCGAACGTACTTCGCGAACGGCACGCCCGTCAGCCCGCCCCGCGAATTCACGTCCTGAAACTCGGCCGCGAGCGGCGGTTGACGGAAGGCCGCATCGTCGCCGACGAGGCGGAAGCCGGGGTCGTCGGTGCCGGTCGGGCCGACGACTTCGCCGAGCTTGCCGGGAAACAACCCCTTGCCGTCGTCGAACAGCATGCGGTTGTAGTGATCGGCGTTCGCCGCCGACCGTGGACCGAGGCCGAAGACCACGCCGCCGCCGCGTTTGAGCACCGCATCGAGGCGGGCCACCTGCGACGGCGTGAACGTCGGCACGTCGCAGAGGAAGACGCAGTCCACCGCCGACAGGTCGGACAGTGTCGCGTCGGTGAACTCTTCCAGGCTGATGATCTTCGGCCGACCGGGGTGGCCGGGCCGCGGCTTGCCGCCGGGGGCGATGGCATCGCCCAGCGACTCGGCCGCGCGTTGCAGCGGCACACTCGACGGCTTGCCGTTCACGAGCACGCAGGGCAGTCCATCGCGGACCTCGAAGCTGAACGACCGCGCATCGTCGGCCGGTAGGTCGTCGGGTTCGACGATCTTGACCTGCACCGCGTGCGTGCCGGCCGTGCGGAACCGGGCCGCCTCCGGCAGCGTGAACCGCACCGGCGTGGCCTCGTTTGGCGGCAGCGTTTCGAGCGTCTGTTGCTCGACCGCTACGAGCGCGGCGTCGGCCCCGTTCTCCGCCGGCCGTCCGAGCAAGAGTTCGATGCGAACCTTCTGCCGTGCGGTCTTGCCGAAGTGCTGGACGACGGCCGTGACCGACAGCGTGTCGTTCACCAGCGGCAGCGGGTCGGAAGCGGTCAGCGAGGTGATGGCCGTGTTCTCGGGGTCGTCCTTGCCGCAATCGATCACGGCTAAATCGCCGCGGGCGGTGAGCTTCGCCCACACCTCCGGCGGCGGCACGTCGGCCTTCGGCACCAACCCCGCCCATGCGGTCGCTTGCAGGTCGGTGAATAGCATCACCTGCCGCCGCAGGTACGACCGCGGCGATCGGGCGAGCGCATCGTTCACCGCCGCCAGCCCGGCGGCCAGGTCGCTCGACCCGTGCGTAGCCTTCAACGTGTGCAACTCCGCCACGACTTTGTCGGCATCGTTCGATGGCCCCGGCACCACGGGCACCGTCTGTGCCCCCAGCGAGATCAGCGTGAAGGCATCGCCGGCGTTCGCCGCTCGCACGGCCGCCTCGGCCTTCTCGATGGCGACCTCGAACCGGCTGCGCTGATCGACGCGGGCCGACATGCTCAGCGAAAGATCGACGACGAGGATATGATGCGTCCGCGGGGCATTGGCGATCGTCTCGGCCGCACCGGGCTTGATGGCCTGCCACAGCGGCTCGGCCCACGGCGTGGCGGCGGTCATCCCGAGCAGCGGCAGCAGCACCGCCAGCACACGAAGGGCGAGCAAGAGCCAGCGGTCGATACGGCGGGTGGACTTCTTCTTCGCGGCCGACAGGAACCGCATGGCGGCCCAATCGACCACGCGGAACCGCTGACGGAACAGCAGGTGGATCAGCACCGGCACCGCGACGGCGGCGGCGAACGCCCCGGCTGCGACGGCAGGAACGGCGAGCGACGCGAAGAGAGCAGCGGAGTACGGCACGGTAGTGGGAATTGTACCGATTCGGTGCGAACTTGTTGTGAGGAAGAATGCCCTCCGCAGAATATGATGGGGTGCTACCTCCCTCCTGGAGAATTCGATGTCCCCCGAAGAACTTGGTTCGATGCTCAACCGCTGGCCGTTTGTGCCGTTTCGGATTCACGTCGCCGATCAGGCCATGTACGAAGTGCGAAACCCGAAGATGGCCATGGTCGGCCGAACGATCCTGTTCATCGGCATGCGCCGCGACCTCAACAGCCCGTACTTTGACGAACCCGTCGTCGTGTCGATGCGGCACATCACCCGCGTCGAGCCGATGGTCGAAGAACTCGCCTCGCAGTAGCCAAACGATGAATTCATGACGGGTTCGCCACCGGCACGCCGCCGAACCAGCGGTCGAGGTCGAAGCTGGCGAGCAGGTCGGCGGAGTTGCGGCGGGCGTCGAGCAGTGGCGTGATGTGGTGCTTCCACACCGTCGCCAGCTTGTCGCGGGTCAGGTCCGGCACCATGAACGGCGTGTGGCCGAGTTGCCACTCCTTGCCGCTGTCACGGGCGATGCGGGCGTTCAGTTGCTCGAACAGTTTCAGACACCGCGGGCCGAACATCGGGTCGGGGTCGGCCGGCGGATTTGCTGCGAACCAGCGGGCGAGAAGGGCCGCGTCCGGCGGCATCTCCACGAACGCGAAGCGGCGGCGAAGCGGCTGGTCGAGCGTGTCGGCGGCCGGATCGCCGAGAGTGGCCGTCGTCAGGATGAGCAGGTTGGCCGGCAGGCGGAAGGTTCGCTTCGAGTACGGCAGTGTCACCGCCTCGCCGCGGTACTCCAGCAGGTAGAGCAGTTCGCCGAAGACCCGCGGCAGGTTGGCCCGCGTCAGTTCGTCGATGAGCAGCACGAAGGTTTCGGCCGGCCGTCGGTTCGCCTCGGCAGCACACGTTAGGAGCACGCCGTCGCGGATGTTGTCCCCCAACGGGCGTTCGACGAACTCCTCGTAGGTGTAGGCCGGGTGGAACTGCACGAACCGCACGGCGTCGGCCCGGTCGCGGGTCAGCAGTCGCGCGAGCGCCTTCGCGACGTGCGTCTTGCCGGTGCCGGAGACGCCACGCAGGATGAGTTGCTTCTTCGACTTCAACAGCCCTCGCACGCGGTCGAGCCAGACGGCCGGGAGCAGTGTCGCGTTCTGGAAGGCGTCGTCGTCGAAGACCGCCTGTGCGACCGGTCGGCCGGCGCGGCGGTACAGGACCGGCAGCGGGTTCTCGTCCACGGCCGTGGCGAACAGCGGCAGCAGGCGGTCGAACGTCAGGAGGATTTCGCCGACGAGGTTGTCGCTTCGCAAAAGAGCCGCGCCGGGCGGCAGGTGCTGGCGAATCATCAGCGTCTTCTGCGTCGCCCACGCGCGCAGGTCTTCGGCACTCTTCAAAGGGCCATCGCCGAAGTGCAGGGCGGTCGCAGTCGTCGCGGCGAGGGCGTCGAAGAGTAGCGGGCCGTGTTGCTGCACGGCGGCCCGTAGTCGCTTGCCGGCATCGCGGGCCGTGCGGCCGAGGTGGAACCCGAAACTCACGCCGGTCGCGTCGAGTCGCACGAAGAGTTGCGCATCCGCCCGCCGGGCGGGGCCCGCCTTCGGGTAGAACGTCAGCCACATCTCCGGCACATACGGCGTGGTCTGGCCGTAGTCGTTCTTCACGATGCTCGTGAGAGCCTTGCCGGTGCGGGGTTCGCACTCGATCGCCCAGCCGTACTCGTTCGCCAAAATCGGCCGCACGTACCGCTCGGCGAGCGACTCGCACAACTCCACCATCGGCTCTCGCACGGCAAACTGATAGCGGTCGCGGTGGGCGTCCATCCATTCGCGGCGGTTCTCGGCGGCGAGTTCGCGCAGGAACTCGAAGCTATCGCCGCAGAAGCCGTGGAAGGTTCGCGCCCTGGTCGGCCGACCGGCCGGGACCGCGAGGCGTTCGAGCAGGTCGTTCACTTCGAGCGAATGTACGCGGTGCCGTTCGCGAAGGTGAGCGATAGCGTCCGCCAGCAACTCGGTTTCGTCGGCGGAATCGAGGCCATCGGGGAAGGCATCGTCGAGCGACCGCAGGCCGACCCACGCGGTCGGCGTCAGCGGCGGAGTCGGGCCGGTGTGCTCCTTCAATCGCGTCCGCAGTGGCACGGCCGTGCGGA
>JBBQCQ010000211.1:0-6587 GCA_038318835.1 Gemmatales bacterium
GTCTGGGGGGTGAAGACATTGCGGTTTCGGTGGGCCTCCTCGAAGACTCCTCGGCACCACCCTACAAAAACTGCCACAAGCAACTCGCTACTTCGGGATTGCGTTCAGCGTGTAATACGCCTCGGGGTGCAACAGGTCGTCGCCGTCGGCCGACTTCACGTCGTTCAGCTTCAGGTCGTACACGCGGCCCGGTCGGCGGTTCGCCACGGCAAGACTCACCGTCCTGCCGTCTTTCGACACGCCGAGCACTTCCGGCTTCTCGCCCTGCGTGTCTGTTTCCGGGTAGCCGTACTGGCTGGTGTAGACGTAGGTGAACGACTTCATCGCGTAGGCCGTCAACTTCTCCACCGTCTTCGCGTCGACCGGCTTCGTGAACGTCAGATCGAACCCGGCCTTTGTCACGGTCATCGTCAGCACCTCGAACGGCACGACGTCGTTGAACGCCAGCCGTTGCAGGCCGAACGGCTTGCCGCCGACGGAACCCCAGCCGCGGTTCGTCTCGCCCACGTACAGGCTGCCATCCGGGCCGAAGCAGAGGCGGTTGATGCCGCACTGGAAGCCGCTACGAAACGGGAAGCACGCCCCCTGATAAATGTCGTCCACCTTCTCCAACGCGACCCGCATAATCATCGAGCGAGTCTGATCGCCGACGAAGCACTGCCCGGCGAAAGGCCCGAACTTGCCGGCGGTCGTGTCCCAGATTGGCTCGCTCGCCGACTGGCCCATGCGGCCGTAGGGGAACCAGATCGCCGGCGGCTCGACTTCAGGCATTCCCTTCGGCGAGGTTTTGCCGGGGGCCGGCTGGCCGTCGTACATCATGCCGAACGGCACCTTGTCCCCCTTCGCGGCGAACGGCGAGTCCTTCACCCACTTCAGCCCGGCCTGGTGGCCGTAGAACTTGCCTTTCTTCAGATGGCACAGCTTGTTCGTCGCCACCCATTCGCCCTGGTTGTCGCAGTAGAACAACTCGCCGTCGGGGGCGAAGTTCACGCCGTTGGGCGACCGCAGGCCGTAGGCCCACGGCTCCATATCGCCGGTCTTGCCGTCGATCTTCACGCACCAGCCCCGCCACGGCGACTTCGACTGGTGGCCGCCACCGAAGCCGACGTTGAGCGTGATGAAGAAGTTGCCGTCCTTGTCGCGGGCCGGGCCGAAGCAGAATTCGTGGTAGTCGCCGGACACGCCCCACTTGTCGGAGAACGTGCGGAACTCGTCGGCGAGGCCGTCACCGTTCACGTCCGTCACCTTCGTCAACTCCGGCCGCTGGACCACGTACACGGTCTTGTCGTCCTGCACCCAAAGGCCGAGCGATTCGTGCAGCCCGCTGGCGAACCGGCTGAACTTCGGCGTCGGCGACGCCGGGTTTTCGACCAGCCACACTTCGCCGCGGCGGGTGCAGGCCATGAGTTTGCCGTCGGGCCGGAAGCCGAGGCCGCCGACTTCGAGCACGCAGTCCGGCGGCTGGTTCAACGTGGTGATCGTGTAGAACTTCGCCTCGGCCGACATGTCCGCGCTGCCGGTGGCCGTGGACGCGGCCCGGACGAAGTCTTTATCGAGTGCTTTCAGCACGGCCGGCGGAGCGTAGTCGGGCATCTCCGGGTTGATGTACACCGCCCAGTCGCCGGCCAGTTGGCAGACCTTGAGCATCAGTTGGTTCTTGCCTTCCTTCACCTTGATGAGTGCCGAATTCTGATCCGGGGCGGCCGCCCGGATGGCATGTTCGTGCAGGATGCGCTCGCCGAACGAGAAGACGCTGATGTGGTCGTCACTCCCCAGCGAGATCGGCAGCCGGGCGTTCACCTTCGAGTCGAACTCGTGCAGCAGATACACGACGGCGTTCGTCTTCTCCTTCGGCAGCAGCTTCATCAGGTCGTTCATCTTGCCGGGGGCGAAGTCGGGCGCCTCCTTCCAGCCGAACTTCTGGCCGCCCTTGCCAGTGTAGGTGGCCTTCAGGTCGATCGTCTTTTCCTTCTCCGGCGGGTAGACGGTGTCGAACCCGAAGTCGTCGGTGTTGTCGAACGGCCCGGCGAAGTACCACTTGCCCTCCAAGTTCGGCACGCCGAACGACGCGAGGGTGGCCCGGATGGTGTCCGGCCGATTGGCCTTCTTGACGTACTTCCCCTCGCCGAACGGCGTCGGCGTCTGGGCGAGGGTAGGAACGGCGAAGAGTGCGAGGAGTAGGAGAGATCGCATCGTATTTTTCCTGAACAAATCATGGCCCGCTGATGACGCGGATCTCAACGCAGATGAAGAGGATGAAGACGAAATCCATTCGGGGTTTTTCATCATCTTCGATCAGCGTCCGCAGGTCAGCGTCATCAGCGGGCCGGTTTTTGTTTTTACAACGTCAGCCACAGTCGCTGGAACTCGGCGGCGAACGCGGCGACTAGCACCGGGTCGCCGGTATCGATGAGGTTCTCGGCGTTCACCTCGCTGGCCGACCGGGTCCAATTGTAGCTGCCGTTGACCAGCCGTGCCCCGTCAAAGATGGCGAATTTGTGGTGCATGTGCGCCGGCGTCTGGTCGATCTTGACCGCGATACCAATTTCCTGAAGACGGGCAATGTCCGACCCCAGGTCGAACGCCTTATCGTTGTCGGTGATGACTCGGAGAACCACCTTGCGGCGGTGAGCGTCGAGAATCGCCCGCGTGATGCGGTCGTCGGTGATGGTGAACACGCACACGTCCACGGCCGTGCGGGCGGCGGTAAAGCGGTGGACGATCTGTTGCAGGCACGCCAACCCCGGCGAGAAGAAGGCCTCGGCCGGTGCCGGCGTCGTTCGGAACAGGCCCATGATGAATCCGGGTCATGCAAAGTCGGACAGATTCAATATACGGGTCGTCGGATTCTGGGGCCACGGGCAGAGAAGCGAGTGATTTTTATGGGGCGAATGGTGCGACTTACTTCTTTTCGTCTTTCTCTTCTTCCTTCTCCTTCAGCTTCACGCCGCGGCGTTGTAACGCCTGCCGCAACAGGAACTCGATCTGCCCGTTCAGGCTGCGCAAGTCCTCCTCGGCCCACCGCTCCACGGCCGCGAGGACGGTTTCATCGACCCGCAATAGGAACGCTTTCCGCGGCATGACAAAATCCAAAAGCCCGCGGATGGTCGTCCGCGGGCGGGGAGAGATTTAGTTGTACAGCGTGCCGGTGTTCAGCACGGGTTGCGGGACCGAGTGGCCGCACAGCACCACGAGGAGGTTGCTGACCATCGCGGCCTTCCGCTCCGGGTCGAACTCGACGACGCCCTTTTCCTTCAGCAACTCCAGGGCGTGCTCGACCATGCCGACGGCCCCTTCGACGATCCTCGCACGGGCCGCGATGATCGCTCCCGCCTGCTGGCGTTGCAGCATCGCCGCCGCGATCTCCGGGGCGTAGGCCAGATAGCTGATGCGGGCCTCTTGCACCTCCACGCCAGCCTGGTTCATGCGGTCTTGCAACTCTTGCTTCAACTGCGTCGCCACTTCGTTGATGTGGCCGCGGAGCGAGTGAACGTCCGTCTCGGGGGCGTCGTAGCTGTACTGGCTGGCCAGGTTCCGCAGGGCACTGTCGGCCTGCGTGCGGACGAACGATTCGTACTCGTCCACCTGAAACACGGCCTCGGTCGAATTGACGACCTTCCACACCACCACGGCCGAGATGTCGATCGGCGTGCCCTCCTTGTCGTTCACCTTCAACGGCGACCGCGACGACGAGGCAGCCGAAACCACTTTGCCCGTCGCGTCCTTGACTTCGTCCCGCTTCTCCACGCCCGTCTCGAAGATGCGAGTGCGAAGGCTCACACGTGTGCGGTAATACAACGGGTTGCCGTAGTAGAAACCAGGTTCGCGCACCGTGCCGACGTAGTTGCCGAACAGTTGCACCACACGCGCCTGATTCGGGCCGTTCACGATGAACCCGAACAGCATGACGAACCAGACCACCCCCACGGGGACGATCACCGTGGCCATCCACGGCAGATGCAGGTTGCCCGCAACCACAACGAGCACCACGAGTAGCCCCAGGCCACCCATCAGCCCGAACACCCCCACCCAGCCAGACATCAGCCGCAGTTCTCGCTCTTGCATGACTCTCTCCCGTTAAGTCTGCCCGATATTGAAGTGATATCACTTCGTTATCGGTTCAGTCAACAGTATTTCGCCGAACGGCCGGCGCAGTTTCAGCAAAATCGGCCGATTTGCGTAGAATGTCGCGAATGATCTCATTTTCGCTCGCACGAGATTTGGCCCCATGAGTGCATCGCGATTCGTTGTCGGCATCGACCTCGGCACCACGAACTCGGCCCTCGCCTACGTCGATACCGGCGCGGGCGACGGGGCGAAGGTGAAGGGCTTCGCCATCCCGCAGGTGGTGAATCAGGGGGCGGTCGAGGAACGGCCCCTGCTGCCGTCGTTCCTGTACCTGCCGGGCGAAGGCGAGCAGCCGGCCGGCGCGATGAAGCTGCCGTGGGACGCCAACCGTGACTATTGCGTCGGCGAGTTCGCCCGCAACTTCGGCTCGCAGGTGCCAACGCGGCTGGTGGCGTCCGCGAAGTCGTGGCTCGGCCACGCGGGCGTCGATCGCAAGTCGCCGATCCTGCCGTTCCGGGCACCGGAGGGTGGCAGAAAAATCTCGCCCGTCGAGGCGAGTACCCGCTACCTGAAGCACCTGGCGGAAGCCTGGAACGCGACGATGGCGAAGGTGCCGGACCACCGGCTGGAACTGCAAGAGATCGTGCTGACCGTGCCGGCGTCGTTCGACGCGATGGCCCGCGACCTGACCGTGGAAGCCGCGAAGGCGGCCGGCTTCGAGCACCTGACGCTGCTCGAAGAACCGCAGGCGGCGTTCTACTCGTGGCTCGATTCGCTCGGCGACAACTGGCGGAAGGACGTGCAAGTCAGCGACCTCATCCTCGTCGCCGACGTGGGCGGCGGCACCACCGACTTCACGCTCATCGAAGTCGGCGAAGAAGCCGGCAACCTGTCGCTGACCCGCCTCGCGGTCGGTGACCACCTGTTACTCGGCGGCGACAACATGGACTTGGCCCTCGGCCACACCGCCGCGGCCGCGCTGGCGAAGAACGGCACGAAGCTCGACGCCAACCAGATGCTGCAACTCACCTACGGTTGCCGGGCCGCGAAGGAACTGATGCTCTCGGACGCGACGAAGCAGTCGGCCCCGGTGACGGTGTTGGGCAAGGGCCGCTCCGTGATCGGCGGGTCGATCAAGTACGACCTGCCGCGGGCCGACGTGGAGAAGATTCTGCTCGACGGCTTCCTGCCCGAATGCGTGAAGGACGCCGAGCCGGCCCGTGCCCGCATGGGCGGCTTGCAGGAACTCGGCCTGCCATATGTCGCCGATGCCGGGATCACGCGGCACCTCGCCCACTTCCTGAACCGGCAGTCGGAAGCGTTGGCCGCCCGCGAGAAGCCGGGGAAGAAAAAGAAGCCCGACGCGGCCGCCCTGCCGACGGCCGTGCTGTTCAACGGCGGCGTCTTCAAGTCCGACGCCCTGCGCGACCGCCTGATGCACGTCCTGAACGGCTGGGCGAAATCGGCGAAGGCCGACCCGGTCCGCACGCTGGCCGGGGCCGACCTCGATCAAGCGGTGGCGAAGGGGGCCGCGTACTACGGTCTCGTCCGCCGCGGCAAGGGCATCCGTATCCGCGGCGGCACGGCCCGTGCCTACTACATCGGCGTCGAAACCGCCGCCCCCGCCGTGCCGGGTCTAACCCCGCCGATCAAGGCGTTGTGCGTGGCCCCCTTCGGCATGGAGGAGGGCACCGAAGCCGACCTACCGAAGCAGGAGTTCGGCCTGGTCGTCGGCGAGGAGGCGGAGTTCCGCTTCCTGGGTTCGACGATCCGCCGCGAAGATTCGGCCGGCACGCTGGTTGAGGAGTGGGAGGAGCAAATCGACGAGCTAACCCCGATGCGCGTAACGCTCGACGGCAAGGGCCGAGCGGTGGTGCCGGTGCATTTGCACAGCAAGGTGACCGAAATCGGCCAGCTCGAAATCTGGTGCCACAGCCGCGACGGCAAGCAGCGCTGGAAGCTCGAGTTCAACGTGCGAGAGGGCAAGTAGGCGACTTACGGATTGAAGACGACCTCGCCCGCCGGTCCGCGAAACAACACGTCCATGCGATTGAGTACGTCACGGCCGAGAATGCGTTCGTCGCCAGCCAAGTCCGCCTGAAGCTGGCACGGGAACTCTTGCCCGTCGAGGAAGACCCAGATCGAAAAAGAGAGCGTGACTGTCGAACTGCCCGCAACGCCAACGATGCGTGACGGACACCTGGAAAGGGGTCCAGGCCGAGAGACGTGCAATCCGACCAAGGCAAGGCTGAGTTGTCTGCTCCCGTGTCCACGATCACCCGATCCAGCATTATGCCGGGCGTGCCACTAACAACCCGGAACTCGGCGTCGATTTGTGGGACAGGCTCACCCAGATACGCCGAATCGTATGGGAACGCAACACGACGGATCCGACTCGGCCGGTCCTCAAACCCCACGCAGGCGACGTAGGGATGACCGCCGGCCCGCTTTGCCGCGTGCAGGACTTCGACCGGCCTTTGGCCGGAGGCAACCACTTCTGCACCAGCGAAAGCTACCCA
>JBBQCQ010000212.1:0-6565 GCA_038318835.1 Gemmatales bacterium
CTCGAGCGCGGCCCGCCGCCCCTCGTACTCCTTCATCAAGATCGCGTGATCGCCGCCGGCACCGCCGATGGCCTTCACCCCGCTGGCGACCTCGGCCGGTGTCGGCACGCGGTTCAGCACCGACAGGTAAATCTCCTCGACGACCTTCGCGTCGTCCTTCTCTTTGAGTGTGTACTTGGCGATGTGGTTGTTGCCGTCCTGCACGGCGTCGCCGACCACGGGGCCGGACACGAACGCGAGGACTGGCCCAAGCATCATGCCGTTGGACCGCTCGCACTCGCAGGCACTCTCGCGGACCGGCTTGCCGAGGAGTTCGAGGAAGCTGCCGGGCAGTTCGACGTTGCTGTCGAGCAGTTGCGCCGCCCGTGCCCCGGCCGGGAGGCCGGGCAGGTGCGTCGTACTGCCGGTGGTCTTGTAGATGGCGTCGTACAGCACTTCGGCCGGCAGGCGGCGGGCGAGGCCGTGCGAGAAGTTTTGTTCGTCGTCCTTGTTCCACTGGTTCGTGGCGATGGACAGTTGGTACGTCCGCGACTTGCAGATCGTCTTCACGAGTTCGCGGACATTGAACTTCGACTGCACGAACTGTTCGGTCAGTTTATCGAGCAGTTCGGGGTTGGTGGCCGGGTTGCCGGCCCGGATGTCGTCGACGGGTTCGATGACACCGACGCCGAGCAGGTAACTCCACATGCGGTTGACGAAGGACTTGGCGAAGTAGGGGTTGGCCGGCGACGTGATCCACTTCGCCACCTGCACTCGGCGAGCATCGGCGGCCGCGGCGTGATCCGCAACGGGGAACGGGAACTTCGGGGCCGCCGGCTGGCCGGTCCGCTCGTTCTTGATATCGCCGGCCTTCGCGTCGTCGATGACTTCCGCGAGCGGCTTCGCCCCCTCGACGGCCGTGCCGCCGATCTTCTGCCCCTTGTACTTCGGGTCTTCCTTGCGGCTCACCTGCGCGAAGTACGCCGACAGTTGGTAGTACTGGTCCTGGGTCCACTTCTCGAACGGGTGATCGTGGCACTTGTTGCAGTTGAACCGGATGGCCAGGAAGAGTTGCGTCGTGTTCTCCATCGCCGCATCGGGTTCGCGGAGCACCTTGTAGTACGCGGCCGGCGGGTTGGCGATGTTCGAGCCGCTCGCCGTCATGATGTTGTAGGCGAACTGGTCGTAAGGCGTGTTCTTGGCGATCTCCCCACGAATCCAGGTGCGGAGGGCCGTGGCCCCGGCATCGCCGAGGAACTTCCGGTTCACCTGGAGCATGTCGCCCCACTTGTTCGTCCACTGGTCGATGTACGCCTCACTCCCCACGAGCTTGTCGATGAGTTCGTCCCGCTTCGCCCGGCTCGGCTTCGCATCGGCGAGGAACGCCCGCACGTCGGCGGCCGACGGCGGCAGGCCGGTCAGGTCGATGGTCACACGGCGGATGAACTCGGAGTCGGTACACAGGTCGCTCGCCTCGATCTTCACCTTCTTCAGCTTCGCGTCCACCAGGTCGTCGATGAAGTTCTGCACCGGCTGCTGCTTCCAGGCGTAGGCGGTGCGGTCGCCCATGATGACAACGGTGGACGCGGCGTAGGCTCCCTCGTACCGCACGAGCATGGTCGCCTCGCCGCGGCGGACGCTGGTCAGCAGGCCCGACTTGTCCACGGTGGCCACGTCGGTGTTGCTGCTCTCGACGAAGCTCTCGGCGCTCACGTCCCGCTTCCGCCCGTCGGCGTAGGTGGCGATCACCGCAATCTGCTGCTTCGAGCCGATGACCTGGATGGTCGGGTTCTTCGGGAAGACTTCGATGCCCGTCACGCGGGGGGCGGTCAGGTCGAGGCCGACGTTATCGGTGATCCACTGCTTGAGCAACTCATAGTTCGGCTCGCCCGGTTGCACGAGGCCCCCGCCGGCGTGCGGCACGGCCCCCGTCGTCTTCAGGAGCATCAGCGACTTCTCGGGGGCGGCCCGATTGAACCGCCGGCCTTCCAGGTCGTCGGTCAGCGAGCGGTGGTCGAAGATCGCGTCGTAGCCGCGGAGCGAGAGCTTGAAGCCGTTCTTCCCCTGGGCCGACCCGTGGCACGTCCCGGCGTTGCACCCGAGCTTCGACAGCACCGGCTGTACATCGGTGACGAAGCTGACCGGCTTCGTCGCCTTCACCCCAGAAACCACGACCGGCACCTTGATCGTCTGCCCGCCGAGTGACACCGTGATGTCACCACTGACGTCGCCGCTCGGGCGAACGAGGCCGGCCGGCGTGACCGTCAGGCCAGCCGGCACGTCGATCTTCGCGAGCCGCGTGGCGTCCACGGTGTCGCCCGATTCGAGCGTCGCCGTCACGAGGAGCTGGCTGTACGCGTAGGGCGAAGTGAGTTCGAACTTCGCCGGCTGGACGGCCAGCCTGGCGACCTTCGCGTTCGGTGGCAGCGTCTCGGCATCGGCCGCGAAGACGAGCGGGGCGAAGGCGAGGAGGGAGAGCGTGAGGAGGTATCGCATAGTTCGGTGGGAGTGTAGGGTGGGGCGAAAGCCCCGGCACGACCGTGCCGGGGCTTTCGGGGTTACTTGGACACTTTCTTCTCGATCAGCGGGACGGCGAGGAATTCTTTCAGCAGTTTGCCAGTCGTCGGGTCGTGCAGCCACACCTTGCCCTCGAACCCGGCCGAAGCCACGGTCTTGCCGTCGGGCGAGAACGCGGCCGCGTACACGGCCCCCGTCACCTTTTCGCACACGACCTTCTTACCGGTCTCGACGTCGTACACGCGGACTTCACCCTTGCCGTCGAGGCTGCTGACAGCCACGAACTTGTCCCCAACCGCGTTGAACGACACGCACGACGTGCGGCCGGGCATCGGCTCGAACTGCTTCACCTTGTTCGAATCGTCGCCGATCTCGCGCTTCGCTTCGCGGTGCATCTTGTACAGCCGCGGCGTGCCGTCCGACCCGGCGATCAGCAGTTCGTCGTACACGTTCGGCTTCGCCCCCGGCGTGTCGGGCGGCACCTTCTGCATCTTCTTGTCCTTCGCGGGCCGCCGGTCGAGGGCCATCAACCCGCCCTTCAGTGCCCCCGGCGTGATGCTCGTGATGTTGTCGATGAACCGCTGCGTCGGCACTTCCGTTAGTTTCATGCTCATGTCGCGGCTGATCGAGGCAAGATGCAAACTATCCTGGCTGAACACCGTGCCGAGTACCCAGTCGGAGTGGGTGCCCATTTGGAGCACCTGCTTGCCGGTATCGGCGTCGATCGCGCGAACGGTATTATCAGTGCAGCCGAACGCCACGAGCTTGCCGTCCGGCGACCAACTGATGCCCGAGAGTGTGTCGAAGCTGACCGGCGTGGAACTCGTCAGCTTTTGCTTCTCGACGGACCAGATTTGCACTTCGCCGAACCGCCCCGGCGACCCGGCCGCGATGGCAAGCCGTTTGCCATCGGGTGAGAAGGCCAGCGAGCGAACTTGCTCCGACAGGCCGACGAGTCGGCCCTCAATCTTGCTGCCGTCGGCCGCGTGCAACACGACCTCGTGATAGCCCGTGACGGCGAGCAGTTTGCCGTCCGGGGAGAAGGCCAGCGACGTGACGACCGGCGGGCGAAGGTACTGGTGCGGGTGATCCGCGTCGACCGTCACCTTCTCCTTCGCGGCCGCCGGCGTGTCGTCCGTCGCCCCGTCTTTGATCCACTGTTCGATCCGCTCGAACTGCTTGGCCGTCAGGGCGTCGCGGTTCTTCGGCATCTCGTGCTTGCCGTCTTTCACGCGAATCTCGGCCAGCAAGTAACTCTCGGCCGGCTTACCCGGCACGACGGCCAACTTGCCGGTTTCGCCGGCTTTCAGCAGGCCGGCAAAGTCGGTCATGACGTAGTCGCCCTGAGCCTTCGCCGGCTGGTGGCAGCCCTGGCAGTTCTGCTGGAAGATCGGGCGGATTTCTTTGAAGTAGCTGACCGGCCCCGTGGCCACGTCGGCCTTCGGCTGGGCCTGCAGGGCGTTCGTGAGTCCGGCGGCACCGACGACCGCCGCCCACGCGAAGCGGAGAGAGAGCATTCGCGACCTCAAATGGAGACACGCCGGCCGACCGGCGTGGGGTGGGTGAGAATGGTAGTGTAACAGGAAGGCTGGGAGCAGTTCAAACGGATTTTATAAAACGCGGGAGCAACTCAAAAAGACTTTTCGCCACAGATCAACACGGGAAGAACAGATCAGATAAGAACTGATTTCAGCTTTGTTGTCCTTCTGATCTGTTTTTCCCGTGTTGATCTGTGGCCAATTCTCTTCATTCTCTGGTCTACACCGTCACGCCGTTGACCAGCATCACGGCCCAGGCCATTTTGCACACGACGTGAATCGCCTGATCGGTGTGGATGCTCGTATACCCCTCGCACTTCAGCACATCGGCGACCCAATGGATGACTGTTTCCAGGGTGGCGTAGGCCGACACCGTCAGCGGCGTGAACCCGCCGGCCATGTGAATGACGACGCCGACGGTCGCCCCGTGCAGCAGGGCGTGCGCGGTCATCCAGTAATACCACGGTACGCTCTTCTGGAGCGGGTTGTTCGTGTTGCGGCACTTGCACACGGCGATGGCGTCGCCTTGCAAGGCGAAATCCATGAGTGCGTGCCCGGCCAACAGGAAGAAAAGCAAGAAGAACAGCACGAGGGCGCTCGGGAAGGAAGATCGACGGATACCCGCCAGACTAACCCGGCGAGGGCGAACCCGCTACGGAATGCCTTACATTTAGCCGACCTTCGGCGGGTCGGCGAACGGAAAATACGGCCCGGCCCGCGACTTCACGATTTTCGCGGCCCGCCCTTGACACTCGTCCGGGTCCGGACGTATCATCACCTAAAGTTTTAGTTATTAGTTCTTGTACCGAGGGTGCCTGTGGACGACCTACCAACCCCGACAGTTCGCGAGTTGGAGATTCTGAAAGTCCTCTGGGAACACGGCCCGAAGAGCGTCAGCGACGTCCACCGTCTTCTGAAGTCCCCGGACGGGAAGCCGCTGCACGTGAACACGGTGCAGACGCTCATCCGGCTCATGGAAACGAAAGGCCTGGTCACGCACGCCAGCGTCGGCCGGGCGTTCGTCTACGCTCCGGTGTTCAGCCGCGAGGAGTCGGCCGCGCGGTATCTGGATCGCGTCTTTGACGGGGCCGCTTCACAGTTGGTGCTCAGCCTGCTGAAAGCCGAGCGCATACCGCCCGAAGAGTTGGAGCAGATGCGCAAACTCATCAACGACGCTCGCAAGCGATAAGTCGTCCCCGCTACGGAGAAGTACGATGTCCGACTTCTGGCACGCGGCCGCGATCTGGACGGTCCGATTGCTCCTCGCCGGTGGCGTGGCCCTGTTGCTGGCGTGGCTGGCTTCGCGACGGATCGGCGATCCAGCCCGTCGTCAGCGGGTGCTGGCATGGTCCGTGCGGGCCGCGGTGCTAGCGTGCGTACTCACGCTCTTTCCCGCGTGGCTGTCCGTCCCCTTACCGGGCTGGCATAAGGCCCCGGAGCCGGTCCCGACGGGAGAATCGGACCGCGATGTTATTGAGGAGTCGGTCAGCGAGGAACCGCTGGAATTCGCCTGGATTACCATCGATCCCCCGCCGCCTGTTCCGATGGATCAGGATATTGAGCAACTGCCGACGCTCACGATCCTGCCCGTGGATCGGCCGACCGAACCGCCGGAGGATCGCCTCGCGGCCGTCGCGCCGCTCTTGCTGATTCCGTACTGGGTGGGCGTGGGGGCCGTGCTATTGCGGCAACTCGTCGGGCACATCGGCCTTGCCCGGTTGCGGCGGGCGGCCCGCCCGGCGAGCGACGACGTGCAAGCCCTCGCGACCGAGTTGGCCGGCGGTTCGGCCCCGCGCGTGCTGGTTTCCGACCGCGTGGGCGCGCCGGTCTGCTTCGGCGTCTTCCGCCCCACAGTGCTGCTGCCGCGGGTGCTGCCGACGCTCGCCACGCACGATCAGTTGCGGTGGGTGTTGGCGCACGAGCTCGACCACCTCCGCCGTGGCGACCCGCGGACGGGTGTGTGGATGGGGTTAGCCGGCGCGGTGTACTTCGTACTGCCCTGGTTCTGGGCGGTACGCCGAGAGTTGAACCTGGCCCAAGAGTACCTCGCCGACGCGGCCGCCGCCGGGTCGCGCGAGGCCGACTACGCGGCCTTTCTTGTGGAATTGTCTTCGCGGCCGGGTGTGCCGCGGAGTGTACGAGCCGTGCCCAGCCTCGCCGGCGTGCGGGCCGGGCAGTCGGACCTTTACTGGAGAGTGACGATGTTGCTTCAACCGAAGACCGGGCGGAAGTCGCGATGGGGCCAAGCGTGGTCGGCTGTGGCACTGAGCAGTGCCGTGACGGCCGCCGTGGCCATCTCCGGCGTCCGCCTGACGGCCGACGAACCCCGCAAGGGGGACAAGCCCGAAGAGGGCAAGAAGGTCGAGCGCCGCGACGGCGACCGCAAGCCCGAAGAAGTCAAGCGCGACGGCGACCGGCCGAAGGAAGGCGACCGCCCGCGCGACGGCGACCGGCCGAAGGAAGGTGTTCGCCGCGACGGCGATCGCAACCCGGCCCAAATCCCTGAAGTGGAAATGCGGATCATCCACGTG
>JBBQCQ010000213.1:0-6539 GCA_038318835.1 Gemmatales bacterium
TGATGGTTTCCGAAGACCGATGCTCTATCCAGTTGAGCTACGGATGCCCGTTACGATTGTTCTACAACCTTCGCCCGCCCCGCTCAAGCCCATCACGGGGAAGTGAACGGGCGGGCCAACAGATTCACCTGCGGCTCCGTCGCGGGCGGCATCGGAGCCGACGGAATGGGGGCCGTCATTGGCATCGCCGTCGTGCCGCTGTAAGCCCACGGAGACACCGTCGGGCCGTAGGCCGTCGGACATCCGCCGGTCGCACAGGGGGTCGTCGGGCAGCCGGGCGTGGCACACCGCGGGCCGTGCTTGGCGTGGCCGCACGTGCCGCATGGCAGGGGGGCGGCCGGCTGTTCGCATTTCGGGAAGTACGCCAGCAGCGGAGCGCGGTACGGTTCCAGGCGGAACGCGGGGATGATTTGCTCGTTGCACGGCTTCCAGCACAACCAAGTCTTGAACTGCGCCCAACAGAAACCGCTCGCGGCCGGGCGGGCCATGATTCGCGGTCGGGTGGTCGGGCAACTGCCCGTCGCACACCCAGTCGCCACCTGAATCCGGATCGGCGGCGGAGCGGGGCAACTCGTCGGCGAACAGGTGTCGCAGGTCGCAGGTCGGCGGAAGCAGTTCAGCAGCGACTGGAACACGCCGGGCCGCTTCTCGCTATAAGTCACGCAGGTGCCGATCGGCGGCGGGACAGTCGGCGTCACGCAGAGCGGTTGCATCAGCGTGGGCGAGCAACTCACCGGGAAGGGGGACGTGGTCACGGCGGCCATCGTCAGGGGGACAGCCGGCGCGACCGTCGGCAGGGTCGGCTGTTCGCCGTGGGCCAGTGCCGGGGCGACGGAAAAGATCAGGGCGACCAGGGAGAATCGATTCATGGAAACCTCCAGCGGGCGGACGCGAATCCGTGCGTGAGGTATCAGTCGGCGGCTGGACGAGTCGGGCCGCAGTGTTCGCCCGACTGACAGTCGCCATTCAACCGTACGAAGAGGCACAATCGCGAGAGTCGTAAAACTTCGCCCAGCTTCACAGCGATTACGCCATTCCGGGTAGACACGGCTGATACGGCACATGCCCGCGAGCCGACAGCGGCGGCAATGGGGCCGCCACGGGGTGGGCGTTCACCAAAATGGTCGGCGTCGGTCGGTCCGGTGCCGCGGTGATTAAGCGAGTTGTCGGCGACAGGTCGGCGAGAACGTGCTGCACCGAAGCGCGGGCCAGGTCGGCCGTGTTGCACTCGCGGCTGAGGTGGAGTTGAAACAGTGCCTGCAAGGGCGTCGTGCGGCCCAGCAACAGTTCCTGAGTGAAGGCCGCTGCCTGGGCGTTCGATAGGTGACCGTGCGTGCCGAGGACGCGGTCGATGAGCCGCTGCGGCCGGTGGCTACCGCGCTGCAACTCCACGTCGTGGTTAAACTCTAACGCTAGCACATCGACCCCCCGCAACTCGGCCGACAACCCGTGCGGGACGTGCCCCAGGTCCGAGGCATAGCCGAGGGACCAGGCGTGGCCGGTGGCGGGGTCGGTGCCGTCGAAGCGGAACGCGAACGTCGGCTCGGAATCGTGCGGCACGGGGATTGGCACGCCGTGGAAATGCGGCGTGAGGGCGAACGGTTCGTTCTCGCGGTAGGTCCGCACGAGGCCCGCTTTTTCCAGGCCGGGATACTCCAGCGACCGCTCGGCCAGCCACGCGGCGTGCGTCGAGTGGACGATCAGCGGCACGCGGAGGCGTTGCAGTTGTTGGAGCGTCAGCCCCTTCCAGTGGTCGCCGTGCAGGTGCGTGAGCACCACAGCCGACACGTTCGGCCACTTCGCGCCGGCGGCCAACAGTCGATCGCCGATCATTCGCGGGCCGAGGCCGCAGTCGATGAGCAGGCCGAAGCCGTCCACCGAGAGGAACGATGCGTTCCCACTGCTGCCACTACCCAGGGTGGTGAATTGAACCGGCATTCCGACCGCTCAGGATGAAAGAGAGTATCGTAATGTTGTAGCCGAGGGCGGAACAGAATTACCAGCCCGGTAGGTTGAACGGAGGAACATCCGTTGCTGAATCGCCGCCGAATGCTCCAACTCACGGCCGCGGCCACGCTCGGTCTGCCACGTCTATCGGCCGACGACGCCGACGTGGGGCCGTTCGACAAGCTCATGACGACGTTCGTCGCCGACAACAAGGTGCCCGGTGCGGCCCTCGCCGTCACGCGGCACGGCAAACTCGTTTACGCGCGCGGCTTCGGCTTCGCCGACGTGGAGAAGCAAGAAGCCGTGCCGCCGGCCGCCCTCTTCCGCATTGCGAGCGTGTCGAAGCCGCTGACGGCCGTCGCGGTCCTGCAACTCGTCGAGCGCGGCAAGTTGAAGCTCGACGACAAAGTGATGGACCGAATGCCGCCATACAAGGACGCCGTGGCCGACCCGCGGTGGAAGGAGATCACCGTCCGCCAGTGCCTTCAGCACACCGGCGGGTGGGGCCGCGTCGCGTCGTTCGACCCCATCAGCCGGCCGGCCGAGATCGCGAAGACGCTGGGCACGCCCTACCCCGTGAAGCCCGAACACGTCGTCCGGTACATGCTCGGCCAGAAGCTCGACTTCGACCCCGGGGAGCGGTACGCGTACTCGAACCTCGGCTATCTCGTGCTCGGCCGCATCGTCGAGGCCGTCAGCGGGCAGAAGTACGAGGAGTACGTGCGGAAGGAAGTCTTCGCCCCGCTTGGCGTGACCACCCCACGGCTCGGCCGGGCGTTGATCGAGAACCGGGCGAAAGGCGAGGTGATGTACCACGACGCGAAGCGGGCGACCGGCACCAGCGTCTACCCGCCGCGAGTGGGCGAGAAAGTGCCGCTGGTGTACGGCGCGATAAACCTCGAAGGTTATGAGGCCCACGGCGGGTGGATCGCGTCGGCCATCGACCTCGTGAAGTTCGCGGCCGCGTTCGACGACCCGACCAAGTGCCCGCTGCTGAGCGCGAAGATGATCGCCGAAATGTTCGCCCGTCCGACCACGAAGGGCACACCGCGCGATGCTTACTACGCCTGCGGCTGGCAGGTGCGACCCGTCGGCACCAGCGGCAGGGCGAACACCTGGCACACCGGATACATCCCCGGCTCGGAGTCGATCCTGGTCCGCCGCTGGGACGGCCTGACGTGGGCGGTGCTGTTCAACGCGAACAACAGTCCTGACGGAAAATCGCTCGCCGCGAAGATCGACGGTCAGGTTCACGAAGCGGCCGACGCCGTGAAGGCATGGCCGACGGGGGACCTCTTCGCGAAGTATCTTTAACAAGCCCGCAGCGCAAGCAAGGGTGGGAGCGCAACCCTTGCTTGCGTCGCGGGCTTGTCACCTATCATGTCCCCAACCCGCCCCCAGCACCGCGAGCGACCCATGAAGGCAGAAATCATCTCCATCGGCAGCGAGATCACGAGCGGCCAGAACCTCGACACGAATGGCCAGTGGCTCAGCCGGCGGCTCGCGGAACTCGGTGTGCCGGTCGGGTTCCACACCACCGTGGCCGACGACTTCGCCGATAACGTCGCCGTCTTCCGCACCGCGATCGACCGGGCCGACCTCGTACTCGCCACCGGCGGACTCGGGCCGACGCAGGACGACCTGACGCGCGAGGTGATCGCTACCGTCGCCGGCGTGGACCTCGTCGAAGACCCGATCTCACTCGAACACATCCGCCAACTGTTCGCCCGCCGCAGCCGGGAGATGCCGGACCGCAATCGCGTGCAGGCCCTCTTCCCCCGGGGAGCGGAAGCGATCTTCAACCCCGCCGGCACGGCCCCCGGCGTGTGGATGCGGTTCGGCCCGAAGGCGGTCGCGGCCATGCCCGGCGTGCCGAGCGAGATGTTCCGCATGTTCGAGGAGCAGGTCAAACCGCGACTCATCGCGGCCGGGTTCGGCGGCCGCGGCGTGTTCGTGCAGCGGAAGATCAACACCTTCGGCACGGGCGAATCGGGTGTGGAGGAAAAGCTCCTCGACCTGACCCGCCGCGGGCACGTGCCGGAAGTCGGCATCACGGTCAGCGATGCCGTCATCTCGCTGCGCATCCTCGCCCGTGGCGACTCGGCCGACGCTGTGCGACTCCTCGTGCAGCCCATCGAGCAGACCATCCGCGAACGCCTCGGCACACTTGTGTATGGCGAAGAAGACGAGGAGCTTCAAGACGTGGTGGTACGACTGCTGAAGGAGCGGAAGCAGACCGTGGCGACGGCCGAGAGCCTGACGGGTGGCCTGGTCGGCTTCCGCCTCGCGACGGTGCCGGGGGCGAGCCAGCACTTCCTCGGCGGTGTGGTCGCGTACACGAATACGGTGAAGGAGCGCGAACTCGGCGTGCCGGCGGAGATGATCGCGAAGTACACGGCCGTCAGCACGCACGTCGCGAAGGCGATGGCCGAAGGCGTGCGGCAGAAGTTCGGCACCGACTACGGCCTCGCGACGACCGGTTATGCCGGCCCCGATGCCGCCGACGACGGCACCCCGGCCGGCACCGTCTACGTGGCCATCGCGACGGCGGCGGGGACGCGCGTGCAGCCCTACACATGGGGCGGCACGCGCACCGAGATTCAGAGCCGCACGGCGAAGCAGGCGATCAACCTGCTACGGCTGGAACTGCTCTCGATCACGAAGTAAAAAGGAAAAAGGAAAAGGTCAGTAACAACTCTCGGCTTTTCCTTTTTCCTTTTTTAATTGCTTCCCAGTTTCGCCTTCGCGTCTTCCAGGATCGCCTTCGTGGCCGTCGCGCCGACGCGGGTGACGCCGACTTCGCGGACTTGCATGAGCGTTTCGTAGGTCCGCACGCCGCCGGCGGCTTTCACCTGCACGTAGGGCGGGCTGTGCGATCGCATCAGCTTCAGGTCCGGGATCGTCGCCCCCGTCTCGGCGTAGCCGGTGGAGGTCTTCACCCAGTCGGCACGCACCTCGCCGCAGATTTTGCAGAGTTCGATCTTGTGCGCGTCCTGCAAGAGGGCGTTCTCGAAGATCACCTTCACCTTCGCCCCGGCCGCGTGGGCGACCTCGACCACGGCAGCGATGTCGTGCGCCACGAAGTTCCACTCTCCGGACAGCACCTTGCCGATGTTCACGACCATGTCGAGTTCGGTGGCCCCGTCGGCGAGAGCGATTTCGGATTCGGCCACCTTGACCGCCGTGACGTGCCCGCCGTGCGGGAAGCCGATCGTGGTGCTCGCCTGGACGGTGCTGCCCGCGAGGAGTTTGGCCGCCAGTCGCACGGCATACGGCTTGATGCACACCGAGCCGACGTTCAGTTCCCGTGCGAGGATTAACCCGCGTTCCAGGTCGGCGTCGGTGAGTTGCGGTTGGAGTAGCGAGTGGTCGAACATCTTGGCCAGGTCCGCGAGCGTCGGCTTCGACATGGGTGGGACTCCGAGAGTGGGGGTGGGATTGTTGTACGGGGAAACATCGCGTCCGCTCACGTTGGGAATTGTCGCCGAGAATCGCCACGACCATCCGAATCGGAACATCTTACGCCGTCAGGACATCCGCGGACTCGCTCGGCCTCGGCATTTGTTTTTGCCGCCACCCCTGCTTGGCAGACGCTCCGGGGCACGTTAAAACGGAATAGCCCGCGAAGGTTTCTTTCCGGGCGATACCCGCAATGCGGGGCTTACGAGGGTTGCCTCAGATGGGGCGGCCAACTTCCACCGCAAGTATTTCCCGCCACGGCAAACACACCATGGGTTTGCGTCGCTCGGATCGGTTCCTCGCAGGCCTGGACGACGCCGACCGGGTGGTCTTCGTCTCCCACGTTCACCCCGACCCCGATAGCCTCGGCAGCATGTTGGGCCTTGCGCATCTCGTCGAAACCAAGCTGCAAATTCCCACGGTGCTGACGCAGGACGGGCCGATCAGCCGCGCCGAGAACCGGGCGATGGTCGAACTTCTGAATCTCGACCTGAATCCCGTCGAGAGCATCGAGTGGCAGGGCCACGACGCCGTCGTGATGGTGGACATCCAGCCGAAGACCGGCCGGCACAGCCTCGACGACGCCATCGACCTGTACGCAGTCATCGACCACCATGAAACGCCGGGCGAACTGAAGGGCGTGCCGTTCAGCGACATCCGTCCGCACCTCGGCGCGACCTGCACCCTGGCGACGAAGTACCTGGCCGAACAGGATGTGGAAATCCCGGAGAAGGTCGCGACCGCCCTGCTCTACGGCATCGAGACGGAAGTGACCGGCTTCCCCCGCGAGGCGTGTGCCTCGGACGACGAAGCCCAGGCGTACCTCTTCCCGCTCGCCGATAAAGACTTGCTCGCGCAGATCAAGAACGCAAGGCTGCCGCACACGCACTTCGAGTGCTTGCTACACGCGATGCAAAGCTCGTTCATTTACGACCGGCTGATTATTAGCTGGGTGGACGACCTGCCGCAGCCCGAACAGGCGGCCGAGGTTGCGGACTTCATGATCCGCTTCGAGCATGTCGATTGGGCCATCTGCGGCGGCGTCCACAAGGGCACGTTGTTCCTGTCGGCCCGCACCAACCTCGCACACGCCGGGGCCGGCGAGCTATTGCGGAGCGTGGTTGGTCGCCTCG
>JBBQCQ010000214.1:0-6537 GCA_038318835.1 Gemmatales bacterium
CATGTTCAGGTCTTCGGCGAAGGCCCGCGCGAGGGCCGTCTTCCCGGTGCCCGGAGGGCCGTAGAGCATCCAGCCGCGCTTCCACGGGATGCCCTTCTCGATGTACCAGTCCTTGGACTTGCGCCAGAGTTCGATCTCGCGGATCAGGTCTTTCACCTTCTGCGGGAAGATCAGGTTGTCGAGCGCCTTGCCGTTGAGCGTGCGGGCCTTGCCGAGGTCTTCCGGCGAGTGCGCGAGCAGGCGGTACGCCCCCTGTTGGAACCACGACAGCCCGTCGGAGCTATTGTTGTTGTCGTCGTCGTGCGTGCCCCGCTGCGGGACGAAGTGGATGCTGAAGCGGTTCTTCTTCGCCGCTTCGTCGTCTTCGACACTCCACGACAGGTTGTTGCGGGCCATACAGGCGTTCTTGATGATCTCCTCGACGTTCACGGTCCCGCGGATGTACGTGACCGTGGAGTATACCTTCGATACACCCGACGGCGTGTCGCCGCTGCCCTTCGTGTTCGCGGCCGCCTTCGCTTCCATCTGGTTCGTGTAGATGAACGGGAACCAGCCGTTCCAGAACACCAGCGACCGGCTGCCGAAGAGTTCGTAGGGGATCAGCCCGTACCGGCCGTCGCGCTGGTACTCCCAGGTCGCGCCGTACATGCGGTCGTAGTTCCGCAGCCGCTTGTAGCGGGCGATGAGGTGCGACACCACGGCTTCGTGGGCCGACTCGGTCGGAATCTCGATCCGCTGGACGAACAGACTGACGAACCGCCAGAGAATGCCCTTGATCTTGGACCACATGCTGGCGACGATGCCAAGAATGGCCCCGGCCCCGGCGATCATCCAGGCGTAAGGGCCGAACATTTCAGTCGGGACGACGGCGAACATCATGGTAGTGCTCTTTCTCCGGGTTACGGGAATCCCATTGACATCGCATCCGGCCGACAGGTTCGCACGACAGGCCGATCCTGCCGAGGTCTGTAGGCCGAAAACGAAAGCACCCCCGGCGAAAGGCGTACTCCCGCGAAGGAGGTACGGCATCTGCCGAGGGTGCGTGTTATCAAGTTCACCGGGTACTTCGCCCCAGCTCACGCGGCATTTTACCCGGATGGGTCTGGAGCAACGGAAAAATTCCAAGAAAAGAGGATCGCGAGGTTGCCGGTGCGGACGGCGGAGGTGAGAAAGTAGCAGGGATTGAAGAAGCGGCTGTCGTCGGTCGCAAATAGGGCAGGTGTCACGGGGACCGGCGCGGTACGAGTTCGAGCGACTCGGCGGGCGGGGACAGACTGACCGGAACGCCGCCCTTGCACTCCGACCGGGCGGCCTCAATGTGCCGTTCCCACGTTCAACTCCTCAAGGATTCGTACAGTCGGCCCGGTCCGAGCAGCACGTCCTTCAGCCGGCTGCGAACGTCCTCCGACCCGAGAGCCTGGGCGCTCATCGTCTGGTGGGCGTCCAGAGCGCCGATGATCGCATTCAGGAGTTCCGCCCCGAGGTCGGGCGAGTTGGCGAACTGTTCCTTCGTGTTGTTCGCCGCCTGCTGCTTCAGCGTCGCGGACTCCAGTAGCTTGCCCTTCAGCACGTCGTTGACGTAGACCAGTTTGTCGTGGTCACTCAGTTCGCCCTCGAATAGGTCGTTCACGGCCCGGATGATCTCGGCCAGCAGCGCCTTCAGCTTGTCCTGCACGCCGCCGCTGCCGGTCTCGGACATCGCCGCCAGCTTGGGCGTGTCGCCCTCGCCCAGCGGCATCGCCTGCCGGCCGCGGTCCCGCAGCGTGTGGTGCGTCAGTACCACCTTCGTCAGGTCGATCCCCTCTCGCTCGCGGCCGAACTCCAGCAGCGGCAGCAGCCGCCGGAAGAAGATCGCCCGCTTCTCGATCGCTGTATTCCCGTAGTCGAACATCTGCGATAGGAACGTGTACAGCCGCTGGAACGCCCCCAGGTCCGCCCGGAAGAGATGCAGCGCGTCGAGTTCATCCTTGGCGGCCTTCATGCCGGCCTCGTCCTTCTGTTCCTTCGCCTTCGCGAACGCCGCCTGCGCCGCCTGGTACTGCTTCATCAGCCGGTCCACCACCGGCTCGATGGCGGCGACCAGGTCGCCCTGCTTCGCGTTCGGCTTCAGTTCGGCCGTCACCACCCGCTCGACCTCGAAGTCGTCGTAGTGCCCGCTCGCGTCGAGCTTCGCCCGCAGGTTGAACACCAGGTTCGGGTCGGTCACGTCAGCCAGTTCGGCCGTGGTATGGTACGTCTGGAACGCCTCCAGCACCTCGGCCGGCTCGTTGACGAAGTCGAGGACATAGGTCGTGGTCTTGCCGGGGTGGGCACGGTTCAGCCGCGAGAGCGTCTGCACCGCCTGGATGCCGGCCAACCGCTTATCGACGTACATGCCGCACAGCAGCGGCTGGTCGAACCCGGTCTGGAACTTGTTCGCGACGATCAACAACTGGTACTCGTCCCCCTTGAACGCCTCGCGGATGTCGCGGCCCCGCAGATTGGGGTTCAGCGCTACGCTCGCCTCGCTGAACCCGTCGGGGCCGGACTCCGGGTCGGCCACCTCGCCAGAGAACGCGACGAGCGACCCCAGCGAGTACCCGCGGGCCTTCCCGTATTCGCGGATGGCCAACTGCCACCGCACTGCCTCCTGCCGGCTGCCCACAACTACCATCGCCTTCGCCTTGCCACCGAGTAGCGGGCCGACGTGCTGCCGGAAGTGCTCGACGACCACCTCCACCTTCTGCGCGATGTTGAACGGGTGCAGTCGCACCCACCCCATGATGGCCTTCATCGCCGCGTCGCGCTCGACCGCTGCCTCGTCGAGTTCGACGCCGTTGTGCGCGAGCTTGAAGGCCAGCTTGTACGACGTGTAGTTCTGCAACACGTCGAGGATGAACCCCTCCTCGATCGCCTGCCGCATCGAGTAGACGTGGAACGCGCCGGGCAGATTCGTCTTGCTCTCCTGCTGGTTCGGATCGGGCGGCCGGCCGAACAGTTCCAACGTTTTCGCCTTCGGCGTGGCGGTGAACGCGACGTAAGTTATCCCGCCGTCGGCCGCACGGGCGGCCATCTGCGCCGTCAGGATGTCTTCGGTGCTGACCTCGCCGCCGTCCTTCAGTTCCTTCAGGTCGTCGGCCGACAGCGCCTCGTTCAGCTTGATCGCGGCCTCGCCGGACTGCGAACTGTGGGCCTCGTCGGCGATCACCGCGAACTTCTTCCCCGCCGTCGCGGCCAGTTCCCGCACGGCCTGGAGCGCGAACGGGAACGTCTGGATCGTGCACACCACCACCTTCTTGTCGCCCGACAGGGCCGCCGCCAGTTCGCGGCTCTTGCTGCCGCCCTCGCCCTTGATCGACGCCACCACGCCGGCCATCCGCTCGAAGTCGAAGATCGCGTCCTGCAACTGGCTATCGATCACGTTGCGGTCGGACACGACCAGCACGGAGTCGAACACCTTCTGGTTGGCCGCGTCGTGCAGGTCGGCGAGGAAGTGGGCCGTCCACGCGATGGAGTTCGTCTTGCCGGACCCGGCCGAATGCTGGACCAGGTACGCCCCACCCGGCCCCTCGGCCAGTACGGCCGCTTGCAGCTTCCGCGTCACGTCCAACTGGTGGAATCGCGGGAAGATCAGCCGCTCGATTTGCTTCTTCTTGTCCTTCGCGGCCACGAGGTACCGGCCGAGGATTTCGAGCCACCCGTCTCGCTGCCAGACCTCCTCCCACAGGTACGCGGTACGGTGGCCGGTCGGGTTCACCGGGTTGCCGGCCGCCCCGTGGTCGCCGCGGTTGAAAGGCAGGAACGGCGTGCCGCCGCCGGCCAGCCGCGTCGTCATGTGAACTTCGCGGTTACTTACGGCGAAGTGGACGAGCGCCCCGTTCGGGAACGACAGCAGCGGCTCGGCCGGCTTCCCCTTCGGCTTCGGGTCGCGGTTGAACCGATACTGGTCGATGGCGTCGCCGACGCTCTGCGTGAAGTCGGTCTTGAGTTCCGCCGTGGCCACCGGCACGCCGTTGAGGAACAGCACGAGGTCGAGCGACTGTTCGCCGGCGAGCGAGTACCGCACCTGCCGGACGACGCGGAGGCGGTTGGCGGCGTACCGCGCCAGCACGTCCGCGCTGCCGGCGAGGGACGGCTTGAACTGGGCGACGGCCAGACGGTCCCGCAGGCCGAGCATCTCGACACCCTGCCGTAGCACGTCCAGCGTGCCGCGCTGGTTGATCTGGTCCCGCACCCGCGTCTGCAGCACGTCAGCGGCCGCCGGGCCGTGGTTCTTCGTCAGCGTCTCCCACGCCTTCGGCTGCGTCGCCTGCACCCACGCCGTCACGTCGTCCGGGAACAGTGCCCGGGCGCGGTCGTACTTCGCCGCGTCGCCGGCGGCGTACAGCCATCCGTGGGCCGCGAGGTGGCCGCAGATTTCGTCCTCGAAGCGGATCTCTTTGTGCAGGCTCATCGCTGACCCCTGGCGGGCGTGTCCCTCAAATCAGAACAACCCACGGCCGAATGTGCAAACACAGTTTCCTGGCGAACCCGTCAGCCGGCCAGCCCGCGAACGTCGATCTTGCCCGTGACGGTGGCGGAAATCAACGCGGTCCGTCGTTCTTGCAGCAAGTCGATGGCACGCTCGGCTTCGGCGGTAAGGGAACCGAACTTCTCGGCGAGTTCGCCAACGAATAGTACGATCAGTTCCTGCTCTTCTCTTGGAGGAAGCCCGAAACGTAGAGCCTTAACGATGTCCGTATTAAGGTTTGGCTGGACAGACCCTTGCTTGTCATTGTCTCGAATACTGTCGGTAATCGAAGCGAGATAGTGGTACAGAAATTCCGGAAGTACTCGGCGACTCATTCCCTTGAACGCAACCACGCCGTCATTGGCACAAGCGTCGATACGCAGAATCTTCGGCACGCCCAGCGTTGCCCCACTGTTAGAGTAGATCAACGTTCCGCTTGAAAACAGGCTGCTATGCTCCGCGCCTTCCGCTGTCAGAAAAGTCTCGGTTTCTGTGAGGTCAACTGCATCGTCTTTTGTGATTTCAGCAACAGTCACCCAATGTACTGCGTCTCCCCCGAAGTACCGGAGGTCGCCTGCTGGACGTGGCGAGGCTCCACGAACCACATTCGCGATTGACCGCATCGGCTTCACCTCCCAATGCTCCGGCACGTCGCCCAGCCATTCGATGCCCGACGGCTTCATCTTGGCGTGCGGGTTCAGCCCCTTCGTGACGGTGTGCGAGATGACGGCCTGCCGCTTCTCCTTCAGCAGTTCGATCAGCCGGCGCTGCTCCGCGATTAGCTCATCAATCTTCGCCGTCTCACGGTCGAGGAACGCGGCGATTAGGGATTGGTCAGTTGCCGGGGGAAGCACAGTTCTCAAGTTTCCCACAAACTCCATCGAAAGTCCCGGTTGCGCCGCGGAAACAGAATGCTGATTCAGATTCATTGCGCGAAGCATCTCACCGAGCCATATTGCCTCAACTTGTTTCCATGGAGCGGCAACGACCGCGTGTTCTGATGCCCAGAATTGTCCATTTGCGTAGTTGATATTCCCACATAGAGCGCCCTGCCTACCGATGACAACGTAATGGCCGTCGTGCGTGTATTTTGAAGTGTAGCCTCGTAGACCGTTGCCTCCCAAAACAGGGTACTCGCCCTCTTCTTCAATACTGTCAGAAGTGATTGAGTCACCGCTTTTCAAGCTGACGATGCGTTTCAATGGAAGCACCTCCCAATGGTCCGGCACGTCGCCGAGCCATTCGACGCCGCTGGGCTTGTACTTCGGGTAGCGCGGGAAGCTCACTTCGATAGCCCCCCGATCATCGTCAGGATGCGGTCGGTGACGACCTTCAAGTCGGCGTCGATCGCGGCCAGGTCCCGCGGCGGCTGGAAGACGTAGAAGTGGCGGTTGAACGGAATCTCGTAGCCGACCTTCGTCTTCTCGTCGTCGATCCAGGCGTCGGCGGCGTGCGGCAGCACCTCCCGCTGGAAGTACGCAACCACGCCCTCCCGCAGCGGCACGTTCTCGGTGTCCCGCAGGGCGGCGTCCGGCTGTGGCTTGCCCTTCTGCTTCCCCTTCGTGCCGACGACGACGGTCCCGGCCGCGTCGCGCTGCGGCCGCTCCACCGTGATCGTGCGGTAGCCGAACTCCTCGTTCTTGAAGATGCGACTGACCGGCACGCCGTCCTTCGTCGCGTGCTTGCACTTGCCGAAGAGGCGGACGATCTCCGCGATGTGGTCCGGGCCGAGTTCCTTCCGCTTGCTGCCGAGGCTCTTGCGCATCTTCTGCCAGAACCCGCTGGCGTCGATCAGTTGCACTTTGCCCCGGCGGTGGGCCGGCTTGCGGTTGCTGACGATCCAGACGTAGGTGCTGATGCCGGTGTTGTAGAACATGTCGGTCGGCAGGCCGACGATGGCTTCGAGCAGGTCATTTTCGAGGACGTATCGACGGATCTCGCTCTCGCCGGACCCCGCCCCGCCGGTGAACAGCGGGGAGCCGTTGAGGACGATGCCGAACCGGCTGCCGCCGTCCTTCGCCGGCCGCATCTTGGAGACGAGGTGCAGC
>JBBQCQ010000215.1:0-6536 GCA_038318835.1 Gemmatales bacterium
TGTGCTTTTGCCAACCTGGGGGGCCTGGACTCCCCGCCACCACCCTACGAGAAACGTCCACGGCCCGCGAGTTTGACTCGCGGGCCGTGGACGTTTCTCGTTGTCCTCAGTTACGCGCTGATGTCGTCTACCAACTTCATCAGCGCCTCGTGCGTGACCGCGAACGACACCTGCTCGCGTTTCGTGCCGGCCTTCCGGTCGGCGGTGTATCGCCGGACCGCGGCCTTGTCCGTGCTGTGCAGGTGGATTTCGTAGTACGACACCCGGTCGCCCTTCTCGGTTGGCGTGTCGCTTCGCAAAATCGCTTCATCGCGGGTCGTGTCTACTTCGACGAGCTTGATCCGCTCCATCAGGCCCGATGCCCGTGCCGCGATTGTTTCCGCCCACGCCTTCGTGGTCAGTCCGGCCGGGGCGTCGCTGGTGCGGGCCAGGGTCAAATCCCAGGCCCGCGTGCCGACCACGTCGTTGTGGTCGGCGGTCAGGGTCACGGCCCAACCGGCCTCGTCAAATGCCCCTTCCCACGTCTCGCGGGTGGCGGGCTTCCAGGTACTAAGTCTTGGTTCCAGACTTTCCGCGAGTGTCATGGTCGCCTCCGATGGTTTGGTGGGTGTGATCTTGTCCGTCGAAGCTGACTAGGATCGGTTTGTCGTCGATCACCGTTTCCAGGTGAACCGGCCGACCCCAGATGAACTGGATGTTCGTCAGCACGTCGCGGGCTTCCGACACTTTTAACTCTACCCCATTATACCCGTGTCGCAACAGCAACTCGCCCCGGTTCGCGTGGTTGCCGTTCAATACGTAAATCCAGGGCTTGCCGAAGTTCGTCAGGCTGAACAGCAGCCGCTGCTTCACCTTCTGGAATTCTCGGCTCTCGATGACATAATTCTTCGTCTGATCCTGGTAGTTGAACGCGAACAACTTGTTCTCGACGCAGAACTCCGGCGTGAGGAACGTGTCGATGAACGTGATGTCGTTGTGAATCTTGCGGACCTCAAAGATTTTCTGCCGCCCGAGGCCGACGTTCGTGTTCCAGCTGCGCTTCCGGTCGAGGTCGTCGCAGTTTTCCCACTCGGCCCCGAACTGCCCCATGTTCCACCGGCGTTCCACGTCGCGCAGCAACTCGATGCCGACCTTGTACGGGTTGAGCCGCTTGGAACTCGTGGCCATCGTCCCCGAATGGTGGTCGGCATAGTCGATGACCTCCGAAGGTTGCAGCACCTTCTGCGTCATGATGGTGCTGTGCCAGAAACTAGCCCACCCCTCGTTGATGATCTTCGTTTGTGCTTGAGGATAAAAGTAATACGCTTCGTCGCGCACGATCGAGAGCACGTCCTTCTGCCAGTTCTTGAGCGGCGCGTGTTCGATCAGGAACAGCAGGACGTCCTTCTCCGGGCGTTCCGGGAAGTGCGGCGGTGACTGCTGCGTCTTCGCCTTGCGCTTCTCGTCCTCGACCGCCCGCAGTTGGTCTGGCGGGTTCATGAAGTCGGTGAGGTAGTCCTTCGTCTTGAACCGCACCGGCTTCTCGTCTTCCTGCTCGTCGTCGGTCTTCGGCGGGGCGGCGTGGGGGTCGTCCCGCCGCTTGATGGCCACCGAGTGAATGTCGATCAGGTCGTCGATCGACATGCACTTGTCGAGGAAGCCTTCGACCTCGTCCTCGCCGAACCGCTCGACGTACCGCCGCAGGCGGTTGCCGTGGTTGGCGATCTCGTCCATCATCTTGCGGGTCGTGTGGCCGAAGTAGGCGTTGTTCTTGAAGAAGTCGCAGTGGCCGTAGACGTGGGCCATCACCAGCTTCTGATCGACGGTATGGTTGCACCGCATCAGGTATGCGTAGCACGGGTCGTTGTTGATGACCATCTCGTAAATTTTCGACAGGCCGTAGGAGTAGCTCTTGGAGAGTTCCTCGTACTGCATGCCGAACGACCAGTGCGGGTAGCGGGTGGGGAACCCGCCGTAGGCCGCGATCTCGTTGAGGTCGTCGGCGTCGACGACCTCGAAGATCGTCTCGAAGAAGTCGAGGCCGTACCCGCGGGCGTAGCCTTCAATCTCGTCCTTCAAGATCCGCAGGTGCGGCGGCAGGTTCGTGTTGTAGAAGCCGAGTTGGGTCATGGGAGTCACTTCCCTTTGACGAATAGGAGGATCAAGTTGGCGGTCAGTGTAATCAGTCCGGCGACAAAGAACCCGATCGTCGTCCATCGCCGGGCGTCCCATTTCTCGACATGGGTAATGTGGTCCGTAAGCTTCTGTTCTGTCTTGTCTAGTTGAGATTGTAACTGCTGCGCGTGTTCCGCCAGCTTTTCATTCAATCGACGTACGTCGTCGATTTGCTTACTCAAGTTCGCGACGTTGACCTCTAACGCACGAACTAGGGGCTCGATTTGTGTTGCGTTCACTGGTTCGGTCCAGGCTCATCGGTGTTGAAAACGAGTTGATGCAGCTTAGAAGTTCTACGCATGAGAAAGTGACCCCACATCCGCAGGAGAGTATAACGGATGTTGTCCTCGTCGAGATCCTTGAGCGAAAGGTACGCTCGGTGCCCTACATTCAAGTTGTTATCTACCAGCAAAACTTCTATCGGGCCGAGTTCGGTCTTGTGGACCGGGGAATTACCTTTCTCGGTAAGTGACCAAGACGAGATGACTCGTCTTTTTGCGCTCCAAGTTACTGTAGTGTCAGATTCATTCTCGCTCTCGCGATCCAAACACTGGGCCGCTTTTTCGGCGACTGTCCTCAACTCAGGTTTGTCGTCGAGTGAGGCGTCGAATACGTGCTTGATGGGCACTGGATTCAGTGCCAAATAATCGCTCGACATCGGCTACCTCCCCGTCTTCAGGAATTCCTTGATGCTGCCCAGGATCGCTTCGCGGTCGGGCACCTTCGTGGCCACCACGTTCTCGTGGTCGCCGAGGAGTTCGGCGATGTGCTCGTAGAACTCGCCGCTGCCGTAGGGCGATTCCACCTGGCCGTAGCCGAACAGGTTCAGTTTCGGCAGCAGGTTCGTCTTGAGAATGTCCTGACACTTCGCGTTGTCGTCGCCCCAGTTGTCGCCGTCACTGAAATGGAAGGCGTACAGGTTCCACTCGCTCGCCGGGAAGCGGGCGTCGATGATCTTGTTCGCCATCTCGTAGGCCGCGCTGATCTTCGTGCCGCCGCTCTCGCGGGTGTGGTAGAACGTGTGCTCGTCCACCTCGTGGGCGGCCGCGTCGTGGATGATGTACACCGTCTCCACGCCCTGGTAGTGCTTCTTGATCCACGTGTCGATCCAGAACGACTCGATGCGAACGATCTCCTTCTGCTCGTCGGTCATGCTCCCGGACACGTCCATCATGTACACCACGCACGCCACCGCGTCGGGCTTCGGCGTCTCCTTCCAACTGCGGTACTGCTTGTCCTCGCGGATGGGCACCACCATCGGGTTCGACGGGCTGTACGTGCCGGTGGAAATCTGCCGCTTGAGCGCCTTCTTGTACGTCCGCTTGAAGTGCCGCAGGCTCTCGGGGCCGACGTTGCGGATGCTCGAATACTTGTCCTTCTCGGTGACGACGTTCTTCTTGCCTTTCGGCTCGATGCGGGGCAGAGCCAACTCTTCGCCGAGGATTTCGGCGAGTTCTTCCATCGTCAGATCGACTTCAAGAATGTGCCCGCCCGGCTGATCCCCGGCCTGCGGGTCGCCGTCGCCGTCTTGCGGCTTCGTGAGCGGTTGACCCGGTTGGCCTTCGCCGACGCCGACGCCGCCCGACCCCTTGTTCCCGTACCGGAACTGCGGCGTGTTAATCGACGGCATGGGGATCGACACGAGGTCGTTCCCCTTCTTGCCGATCATCTCACCGCGGCTGATGTACTTCGACAGGTTCGACTTGATCTTGCCGCGGACGATTTTGCGGAACCGCTGCAAGTCTTGTTCGATCTTTTGTCCCACGGGCGTGGCCTCGTGCGTTGAGTGACGATCCTCTACCTGAATCCTACCAGAGTCGGGGGTGTCGCAGGAGTCGAATCGGCCTCAAGCGAACTCGTGCGTCCACTCCGGGCGGCCGTACTTCGTGCGGACCAACTCTTCGGCTACGCTCAATTCATCGGGGGAGAGGGCCCCTATGGTACCGCCGTAGAAGCCGTGAAACAACCGCAACAAGTGCCCGACGACGGCCTCCCGCTCTAGGTCGATCTGCGCCGCCAGCGGACTGACGACCTTCGCCGCGGACGCTACGCCGTTTGCCACCGGCTTGCTCCGGCCGATGCGGAGATAGCGGGCCATCTCGTCGGCGTTCATGGCGTAGGCGATCGTCGTGTGGTGCAAGACGCCGCCGCGTCGCCGGGCCTGGGCCGCCCCGCCGATCTTGCCGACCGCACACGCGATGTCGTTCACCGGCACATGGTGCGCGTCCACGCCGAGTTCGCGCAGCCCGCGGACGACCCAGGCGTCGCACACCTCGTAACTCTGGCGGATCGTCAGCCCGGCGACGGCCTCTTCCGGTAGCACGAGCGAGTAAGTGATCGTCCCGTACGGCTGCGCGAACATCGCCCCGCCGCCGGTGATCCGCCGCACGAGGGCCACGCCGTCGGCCCGCATCGCGTCGGCATCGACTTCGCTCTGAACCGACTGGCACCGGCCAAGAATTACTGCCGATTCGTTCCAGTTCCAGAATCGCAAGCTGATCGAACCGCGGTCGCTCAGGACTTCGTCGATCGCCACGTTCATCGCGGCCGTGAATGGTCGCTCCGGCAGGATGCGCCACGGATACGCCTTCCACCCGGCAGTGAGCGCATCGACTTCCACCGGGGTGAAGCTGCCGATCCGGTGCGTTGTGGCGGAGCCGAGGACGGCACGAATCGCCTGAGCCGTGGCCAGACTCGCCCCGTCCGGCCACGGCGTGCCGAAGGGAACCGCCGCCCGGATTCTCGCCGCGAGTGCGCCCCCTTCGAGGTCAACGGGCAAGCGGTTGAGGGCGTCGGCGAGATTCACGCCGGGCAGACCGCTGTCCCTCACGTCGGCCAATCGCCCGTCGGCGACGGCGAAATCGACGGTAACGATTCTGCCGTCGCCGAGGGCGGCTTCCACGTGCGGCACGGGCGAGAACTCCTGTTGGTGGGTTTATTTTACGGCCCGCCCGCCGGCCTGCGAGCAACCCGCATTTTCATTCCGCCGCCGCTGCGGTAATCTCTCATCATGTCCGCCCCCGACCCCGCATCTGTTCTCAGCGTCTCCGCACTCGCCGGCCAGGTCAAGGACTTGCTCGAAAGCGAGTACGCGAACGTCTGGGTCAGCGGCGAAATCTCGAACCTCACGAAGGCCGCATCCGGCCACTGGTACCTGACGCTCAAAGACCCCGGCGCGCAGTTGAAGTGTACGTTCTTCCGCGCGTTCAACCTGCGGCTGCGGTTCGAGCCGCGCAACGGCCTGGAGGTGTTCGCCCGTGGGCAGGTCAGCCTCTACCCGCAGCGGGGCGATTGCCAGTTCACGATTCAGGAGATGCAGCCGAAGGGCATCGGCGCGGCCGAACTCGCCCTGCGACAGTTGAAGGAGAAACTGCAACTGAAGGGGTACTTCGAACCGAAGCGGAAGCGGCCGCTGCCGAAGTTCCCGAAGCGGGTGGCCCTGGTCGCATCGCCGACCGGGGCGGCCATCCGCGACATGCTCGAACTGCTCGCCCAGCGGTGGCCGATGACGGACGTGATCGTACGCCCGTGCCGCGTGCAGGGCGACGGGGCGGCGGAAGACGTGGCCGCGTCGATCCGCTTGCTGAACCAGTTGCACCAGACGAAGGCGCTGCCGCTGGACGCGATCGTGATCGGCCGCGGCGGCGGCAGTGCCGAGGACCTGTGGGCGTTCAATGAGGAAATCGTCGCCGACGCGATCTATCAATCGGCGGTGCCGGTCGTGTCGGCGGTCGGCCACGAGATCGACGTGACCGTTGCCGACCTGGTGGCCGACAAGCGGGCCGAAACGCCGTCGGCCGCGATCATGCTGCTGGTGCCCGACCGCAAGGAGCAAATCGCCGATCTGCGGGAACTGAAGGCGAGGTTCCAGAACGCACTCACCGATCGCTTCACGTACCTCCGGCAGCGGCTCGACCAGATCGCGACGCGGCCGGCCCTCCGCAAGCCGCTCGACCGCGTGCGGCAGGAGGAGCAGCGAGTCGACGAGCTGGCGGCGCGGATGCAACGCGCGATGAAGGTGCGACTGCAACGGGCCGGCGAGAAGGTCGCGGCCGTGGCCGAGCAACTGGAATCGCTCAGCCCACTCGGCACGCTGAATCGCGGCTACAGCCTGACGCTGGCCGACGGGCAGATCGTCCGCGATGCGGCCACCGTGGCCGTCGGCGACACCATCGAAACACGACTCGCGGCCGGCACGATCACCAGCCGCGTTCTGAAAACCGACCGAGGATGACGATGGCCGACACGCCCCGCTTCGAGCAAGCCCTGGCCGACCTGGAGCGCGTCCTCCGCGACCTGGAAGATGGCACCACATCACTGGATGATGCCCTCGCCCGGTACGAGCGCGGCGTGCAGTTGTTGCGTTTGTGTTACGGCCAGTT
>JBBQCQ010000216.1:0-6522 GCA_038318835.1 Gemmatales bacterium
CGACGCCCGGCCGCGCCTCCTGCCATGCCACGTCGCCGGTCTTGCGGTCGTAAGCGATCAGTCGCGATTGCTTGTCCAACTCGTCGCACTGCAACACGACTGTGTTGCCGACGAGGACCGGACTGGCCGCCATCGCCACATCGAACTTGTACGGCACGATCTCCTTCCGCCAAACTTCCTGGCCCGCGTGATCGAGGGCAGCGATGACCGCCGAGCCGAAGACGACGTACACACGATCGGCATCCGCCGCCGGCGTCGGGGCGGTGTACCCGCCACGCAGGTCGGACAGTTTCCACGGGCCGGGGGAAACCTTCACGTCCCACAGCGGCTTGCCGTCGGCGGCGGAATAACAAGCGACGTGGTGTTCCGGGAACTGGCCCGCGTCGGTCTTGCCGGGCCAGTAGCTGACCGTGACGAACACGCGGCCGCCAACCACGACGGGGCTGGACTGGTTATGATCCTGGCTCGCCGTCTCGCCGCCGGGCAGTGGCGCTTTCCACAGGACGCCCTCGCCGCTCTTGGCGTTCCAGATCCGGGGCAGGTTCGTCTCGGTGGTGTGTCCGTTGCCGGCCGGGCCGCGCCACATTGGCCAGTCGGCGGAGCGGGCTGCGGTCGCGAGCAGGACGACAGCGAGTACGGTCGGGATTCGGAGAGTGGTCATGTTTCACCCCTTCCCCCCATTTAACGAACGCGGCCGCACAAAAACAAAAGAAGCGGGCGAATCTTCGCCCGCCGCCCGCGTTCCAACCACTTCGCCGGTTACTCGATCGTGATGGCTTCGCCGCCGTTGCGGGTCACGGCCGAGGCCAGCGTCCGCATGTCCACCGTCTGACGCAGGAACCGGACCGAACCGTCCACGTTCAGCGTGTTCACGCCGCCAGTGTGGAAGCCGTAGATCTGGCTGGTTCCGTCGGTGTTGTAGAACGCGTGCGGGTACGTGCCGAGGACTTCGCCGTCGTCGCCGTCGTAGGTCGTGAGCTTGAAATTGCCTTCAGCGTCTGTCTTGCCGTGCGGCTTGACGCCGCCGATCGCATCCCCGCCGGTCGGGTGAAGCACGACGGAGGCGTTCGCCACCGGCTTCGTGCCATCGAAGGGTGGAAATCAACCGCGAGTGTGGGTCGAGCATGTTGAGACACGCTCGACCCACACTCGCGGTTGCGGAGTCGAGAGAAGAGTTATTGGAGTCGGAAAGTGATCGATCAGATCGCGTAGTCCGGCTCGAAGACGCGGACCTTTCGCGGCAGGACGAATACGGCGTCGCCCTTCTTTAAATTCAACTCCGCGGAGCGGTACGGCGGCAGGTCGATGTTCAGTTCTAACCCCGTCTCGACGACCGACACCAGCACCCGCGTGACGGCACCGGCCGGGACGATGTGCTTCACGGTGGCGGGCATGCTCGCGGTGCCGTTGGCGTGCAGAGCCAGGTCGAGTTCGTGCGGCCGAACGAACACCTTCGTCGGGCCGTCCTCGCGCGGTTGCGGCAGGTCGAACGTCAGTTCGCCGACCATGGCCTTGCCCTCGTGAACGCGGCCGTGGAAGACGTTCACTTGCCCGAGGAAGTCCATCACGAAGGCGTTGGCCGGGTGCTCGAAGACTTCTTGCGGTGTGCCCGTTTGCTCGATCTTACCCGCGTTCATCACCACGACGCGGTCGGACACCTCGAACGCTTCTTCCTGGTCGTGCGTGACGAAGATCGTCGTCACCGGTACTTCGTCGTGCAGTTTCCGCAGCCACTGGCGAAGCTCGGTGCGAACGCGGGCGTCCAGTGCGCCGAACGGTTCGTCGAGGAGCAAGACTCGCGGCCGGGCGGCGAGTGCGCGGGCCAGGGCGACCCGCTGCCGCTGGCCACCGGAGAGTTGCGCCGGGTAGCGGTCGCCGAGGCTGTCGAGGCGGATCAGGTGCAGCAGGTCTTTCACCCGCACGTCCACGTCGGCGGCTTTCCACTTCCGAACGCGGAGGCTGAACGCGACGTTCTCGAAGACCGTCATGTGCTTGAAGAGCGCGTAGTGCTGGAACACGAAGCCGAAGTTGCGGTCCTTCGCGCTGTGCCGGGTCACGTCGGCATCGGAGTGGTGGACGGTGCCGGAGTCGGCATGTTCCAGGCCAGCGATGACGCGCAGCAGCGTGGTCTTGCCCGACCCCGACGGGCCGAGGAGCGCGAGCAGTTGGCCTTCGGGCACGTCGAGCGAAACGTCGTCCAGGGCCGTGAACGCGCCGAACTTCTTCGTGGCACTGCGGACGATGATGCTCATTTCAGCGGCTCCCGGATCAACACTCTTGCTCTCTCCCCCGGCTTTGCGGGAGAGGGTTGGGGTGAGGGTCGTGGGCCTCTGTCCCTCGAAGACCCGTCTCACACGGAAGAAGGTCTTCACCCACACCCCCGACCCCTCTCCCGTAAAGCCGGGAGAGGGGGAAACTCACGCGGGGGGTTCGGTCGGCCGGGTCATCTGTGCCCGCATTTTGCGCTCGACCACGACCTTGATGACGAGCGTAACCAGGGCCAGCATCGTCAGCACGCTCGCCAGCGCGAAGGCGGCGGGTTGGTTGTATTCCTGGAACAGTTTCTCGACTCGCAGCGGCATCGTGTCGGTCTGCCCGCCGATGCGGCCGCTGACCACGTAGATCGCCCCGAACTCGCCCATTGCGCGGGCGTTGCACAGTATCACGCCGTAGAGCAGACCCCATTTGATGTTCGGCACCGTCACCCGCCAGAACATCTGCCACCCGGTCGCGCCGAGGCTGCGGGCCGCCATTTCCTCGTCGGCCCCGTTTGCTTCGAGGACTGGGATCAGCTCGCGGGCCACGAAGGGGAAGGTCACGAACGCCGTCGCCAGCACGAGGCCGGGCGGGGCGAAGATGATCTGGTAGCCGTGGTCCCGCAGCCAGGCCCCGGCCGGCGTTTGCAGCCCGAAGAGCAGCACGAAGATCAGCCCCGCGACGACCGGTGACACGCTGAACGGCAGGTCGATCAGCGTGGTGAGGATCGTGCGGCCGGGGAAGCGAAAGCGGGCGATGGTGTACGCCGCGGCGATGCCGAAGACCGTGTTGAGGGCCACCGCGACCGGGGCGACGACCAGCGTGAGGAAGACCGCGTGGCGGGTGTCGGCGTTGTTAAACAGGTTGTTCCAATACGCGCCGACGCCCTTGCTGAAGGCTTGCACGAACACGCTCGCGAGCGGCACGAGGACCAACCCGCCGACGATCAGCAGCGTCAGGCCGATCAGCATATAGCGGACATACCACGGGTCTTGCCGCGGCCGCATGGGAGGCGGAGTGGTCTGGACTGGGGCAGGTGTATCGAGTGCGTTAGCCGTCATAGCGGCGGCTCCAGCGTTCGAGAATGTTGATGACCACCAGCAGCACGAACGAGAACGCCAGCAGGAGCACGGCAATCGCGGCCGCCTCCTTGTACGCGAACTCCTCCAGCCGCGACACGATCAGCACCGGGGCGATCTCGGTCTTGAACGGCATGTTGCTGCTGATGAAGATCACCGACCCGTACTCGCCGATCGACCGGGCGAACGCGAGCGTGAAGCCGGTCAGCGTCGGCGGCAGCAGGCTCGGCAGGATCACGCGTCGGAAGGTCTGCCAGCGGTTCGCCCCCAGCACGGCGGCGGCTTCTTCCGTCTCCGCGTCCAGTTCTTCGAGAACGGGTTGCACCGTCCGCACCACGAACGGGAATCCGGTGAAGACCAGCACGAGGATGATGCCGTTGCGGGTGTACGCGGCCTCGAAGCCGAGCGGCACGAGGAACTGTCCGAGCCAGCCGTCCTTCACGTACAGGCTCGCGTACACCAGCCCGGCCACCGCCGTCGGCAGCGCGAACGGCACATCCACAAGGGCATCGACGAGCCGCTTGCCGAAGAACTCGTACCTTACCAGCGTCCAGGCGACGATCAGGCCGAGGACGACGTTGATGAGCGCGGCCACAAGCGACACGGTGAAGGTGAGTTGGTACGCGGCGACGGCTCGCGGGGTCCAGACGGCCGCCCAGAATTCCCCGGCCGTCAGCTCGGCGGCCTTCACCAAGCAGGCGGCCAGCGGCAGGAGCACGAGGATGCTGAGGTACAGCATCGTGTACCCCAGCCCCAGGCCGAAGCCGGGCAGCACGCGGCGGTTCGCGGTACTCATGGCGCGTTACTTCCCCGTCGCGTAAATCTGATCGAACACGCCGCCCTCGGCGAAGAACCGCTTCTGGATTGCGTCCCACGTCGGCCCGACCTTCGTCGCCGGGAATAGCTCGATTGCCGGGAAGCGGTCGGCCGTCCTTGCCTTCACGGCCGGGTTCGTTGGCCGATAGTAGTGGTGGGCGATGATCTCCTGCGCTTCCTCGGTGTACAGGAACTTCATGTACGCCTCGGCCGTCGCCCGCGTGCCCTTGCGGTCCACGACCGCATCCACGATAGCCACATGCGGCTCGGCTAGCACGCTCACCTTCGGGTAGACGATCTCCAACTCGCCGGCTGCTTCTTGCACTTCCAGTTGGGCCTCGTTCTCCCAGGTCAGGTGAACGTCGCCGATCTTCTTCTGGGCGAAGGTCATCGTCGCCCCTCGCGCGGCCGCGTCCAGCACTGGCACGCGGCGGTAGACCTGCGTGACCAACTCCAACGCTTCCGCCTCCGTGCCGCCGCGGGTGGTGATCGCCCCCCACATCGCGAGGAAGCTCCACTTGCCGTTGCCCGAGGTCTTCGGGTTCGGCGTGATGACGCCCACGTCCGCCCGCCCCAGGTCCGGCCAATCGTGGACGTTCTTCGGGTTCCCTTTCCGTACGACGAACACGATGGTCGACGTGTACGGCAGCGAGCGGTTCGGCAGTTTGTCTTCCCACCCCGGTTCAATCAACCCCGCTTTCCGCACGGCGTCGGTATCGGTCCAGAGGGCCAGCGTGAGAATGTCGCCGGGCAGGCCGTCGATGACGGCCCGTGCCTGACTGCCGGACCCGCCGTGCGATTGGCGGATGCGGAGCTTCACGCCGTGATCGTGCTCGTGCTGGACGACGAACGCGGCGTTGATGTCGTGCCACAGTTCGCGCGTCGGATCGCAGGCGACGTTCAGCAACTGCTCGTTGCGAGCGAACCCGGACGCCACGACCCAGACGAACGCGCCGAGAACGTAAACCACGAGGCCGACGAGGAACATTTTCCGAAGCATGTGCGGGTTCCGCGAGGAATCGTCACAATGATTATCGGCTAGAGCATGATTGTCAAGTGCAACAAGTCGGCGGATGCAGGCGAAGGAGTATCCCGAACCGCGGTTAAAATCGGAACTGTTCGCCCTCGGCGAAATGACTTCGGACTTTTGAGCCGGATCGTTAGTGTCTGTCAGGATGTGACTTGCAGCAATTTTCGGCGCGATTTCGGACTTTGTGCGTGATTTCGGAGGATCGGGTGCGCCACTCTCGAAATCATTCTCGGTCGTCCATTTCCGGGTTCTCGAACTTCAGCGGTTGCCAGACGTGCGGGCGGTCGAGCGGTTCGATGCGGAGTTTCTCCTCGCCGCCCTGGAAGACGCGGACGGTGCCCGACGACTGGCTGACGCAGAAGGCGATGGCCTTCGTCCGCTTGCTGATGGCGGCGGCCGACAGGTGGCGGGTGCCGAAGCCTTTCGGCAAGTTCACGCCGTCGGTCGGTACATCGAGGTACACGCACGCGGCCTCGGCGATGCCGTCGCGGTCGATGAGGATCGCGCCGTCGAGCTTGGCGATTTCCTTGATCTGCTCGCGCACGTCCCGCTGGCGGATGTCGCGTTCCTTCTTGGTGTACCCGCGGAACGGATTGTAATTGCGGAACTTCGACATGCCGCTGACCTTTCGCGTGTCCCCGACGACGATGATCGCCCCGGTCGGGTGCCCCTCGCGACCCTCGCGGCCGATCTCGGACGCGAGTTCGACAACCGCCTTCAACACGTCCTGCGGGATGCTCGGGCCGAGCTTCCGCAAGTCCTGGCTGGTCATCTTTTCGAGGTGTTCGCCGAGGTGGATGACGCTGAGGGTGTCGATCGGTTCGGGGGCGTCGTCCTGGCTGGCGATGCCGTTGTAGAGGACGACGACGTGCGCCCCTGGCTTGAGCATGTCATCGGTGACGGCCCGCAGCAGGGCGTTGCTCAAGCGTTCCTGCGTCGGCAGCGGGTCGGGTTGGAGGTCGATGACGGTCCAGTCGTCGCGCTCGCGGAGGGTTCGCAGCAGCGACGGGTTCTCGGCCGCGAGGAAGAGGCGACAGCCAGAGAGCTTCTGCGAAACTTCGTCCCAGTCGAGCGGCGTTTCGGTGAGGAGCAGCACGGCATCGGCGGGCAAGGCCCGCACGGTATCGCGGGCCGCCTGCATGAGGGCGGCGGTTTGCATCGGTAGCGACATAGGCGAGCGTCCACGGACGTGAGTGGGCCAATAGTAAGTGATGGGTCAACGAAAGGCCAGCGGATGTCCGGGGAAATGTGAAACCGACCGGGCGAGCCGGGCCCAGTACGGTGGCGGGTGAATGTCTCCCCGACACAAACCGCACCAGACCCTGCCCCGCACCCCAAACC
>JBBQCQ010000217.1:0-6504 GCA_038318835.1 Gemmatales bacterium
TGGCAGACGCCCATCGGCCGATCAAGGACAAGCCCGGCGGAGATCGGCCGGCCCGACGATCCGCATCACTCTTTCTTCAGATGATTCTTCAAAAATTCAAACGTTCCCTTGCCGTGGATCTCGTGGCCGCCGACGAACCACTCGATGGCAACGTTCTCGGGCAACTTCAACTTGTTCTCGTACAAATATCGCACCTTGGCGAACTCGTAGGCGACCATCTCATCGGTGCCGACGCCGTCGTCGTGGCCGCGCTCGACCATGAACGGCCGCGGGGCGATCAGGTTCGCCATCTCGGCGTAGTTGAAGGTGTGCCCGAGGTTGAATTCGAGCATGTCATATTCTTTCGTGAACATGTAGCTCATCGGCAACTCGGTGCTGACGATCTTGCCGACCCACTCGTTGAAGTCGCCGGAACAGATGCTGAGGCAGTACCGTTTCTCGACCGCCGGCACCCGCATCGCGGTCTTGCCGCCGTAGCTGAGGACGTAGAACGCGATCCGCTTCGGGTCCACGTTCGGCTGCGTCTCCAGCCAGTCGAGAATCCGCTGATGCTGGCGCATGATGAAGCTGAACAGCGACAGCTTCAGCGGATTGGCCTTCCGAAGAATCTGTCGAAAGTGCGTGTCGAAGATGTACGGGTTCTGCGGCGCGAACACGATGTACCCGCGGTCGGCGAGTTGTGCCCCGAACGAGTTGTACGCTCGCGTCTTCTCGTTCGGGTTGCACACATCCGTCGGCCGCCCTTCGAGACCGTGCTGGCACACCACCACCGGCCGCCGTTCGCCGGGCTTCAGGTCCTTCGGCAGCAGCACAATGCCGTAAGCGAATACGTCCGGGAACACGTCGAGCACGACTTCATGGCCGGTCCACTTCGGCGTGTCGTAGACTTGGCGCGTCCGCGGGTTCAGCGGCATCGTCGGCTCCGGCAGCTTGCCGATAGCCTCTTCGTGGAAGTAGTTGCGGTACCACTCGCACGACTGCTCCCACTTCTCCGGCGAACTCGCGTCGGCCTTCTTCCAGAACTCCTTGCGAACGGGTTCCGAGTTCCGCCAGAGGTTCTGCGAGTGGGCGACGAGTTGATCGAACTGGCGTTTTTGCCGGGCTTCCAGATTCGGGGGGGGCTTTAGCTTGCCATCGACAGCAGGTATCGCCATTTCGTCGATACCAAGACCGGCCAAGAAGCCGATGGCCGAGTTTTTCGGGTCAGTCGGCAAGCCGCGATACCGCAAGAACTCCATTCGTTGATTGTTTTGTTTGCGAAGGGTGCCAGGAGCCGTCCCACTTCGTCCCGCCATGTTTGGTCTCATCGTCCATTCGGGGTAGTCCGCCGGGTCGTCGACGAAAAACTGCCGCGGGCGTATCATGGCGACGAGTTCCGCATCGCCGAATTCGTCGACCCGACCCCACGTGTTTCGGTCGATCGGTTCTTCCCACAACTTCTCGCGCGCATCGAAATACCCGGTTGACTTCGTCGCCGCAATTCGCACATCCAGCGCGCCGGCATAGAGCGCGATCATTCCCCCATCCCCATGACCGATGACGCCGATCTTCGCCTTCGCGTCCTGTTTCTCGAACCAGTCGACGGCCGCGAGTACTTTCTGCACCTCATAGCCAGGCACGGTGCGGCCCATCTCGTAGCACATGCGGTGAATCCACTCACGGTGCGTGTAGTTCGTCCAGCGGTTGAGTCTCGCATTGCCGGCGTATTTATCGTCGCGATCAATCAACGTGGGAATCAGCACGCGACAGCCGTGGCGGGCAGCATTGAGAGCGGAATTAAAATGTGGGTTCGGCATCAGTCCGGCAAGTTGTTCCGGCTGTTGATCCGCATGCGGCACGGCGACCACGTTCGCCTTCGGCTTGTCCTTCGGCTCGATGAGCAAACCTTCCGCATCGACGCCGTTCAGCACGGCCCAGCGAACTGTGTGAATCTTGCAGCCGTCGATTTCGGCGATTAACGAGGGTTGCCCCGGCCCGCCAACGTATTCCAACTTCGGCGGAACCCGCGGATCGACGATGCCGAGAATGTGCTTCAGCCGTTCTCGCTTCGCGGGAATCGCCTGAGTCAAGTTCTCCTTGCTCTTGAACGCTTCTTCCCACAGCTTCCACCGCTTTGCCGGCGCCGCCTCCAATTCGCGGTCAAGGTACTTGTGAATTCCATCGACCATGAGCTTCGCCAGATCACCCTCGGTCGTCAGCGGCTTGGAGTTTGGCAGAGGCTCCGCAGAAATGGCTCGCACGAAGCCGCCAAGAACGCAAAGAAGAACGGCGATTACTCTCATCTCTTTTCTCCTCTGGCGACTTCGCGGTTTGGCGTGAGAGGATTCAGAACAAATCCCGTACCGGCTCGGCGTCCACCACACGCACCGGCGAGCCGTCCGGGCCGGGGATCGTCGTGGCCGGCGGGATGCCGAGAGCGTGGTAGATCGTCGCAACCAACTCTGCACAGTGAACCGGCCGATCTTTCGGCTCGCTCGCCGTCGCGTCGGATTCGCCGATGATCCGCCCACCCTGCACGCCTCCGCCGGCCACGATCGCCGTCCAGCAGTTCGCCCAGTGATCGCGGCCGCCGTTGGCGTTCAGCTTCGGCGTGCGGCCGAACTCGCCGACCGCGACGACCAGCGTTTCGTCGAGTCGGCCGGCCACGTCCAAGTCGTGCAGCAGGGCCGTGAAGGCGGTGTCGAAGCACGGGGCCACGGTACGGGCGTAGTCGCCGAGGGTCGTCCGCAGCGAGCCGTCGTCCGCATGACAGTCCCAGGAGACGGCGTCGAACACCGTCGAGTACATGTTCACTCCGACGAACCGGCCGGCGTCTTTCGTCACGCTCCGCACGGCTTGGAGGCAGTTCTGGCCGAACGGCGTCATGCCGTACCGCTCATCGCGGGCCGGTCGGGATCGCAACATGTTTTCCGTCCAGTCGTCCCCGAAGTTGAAGCCGAAGTCCGGAAAGTTGACGCGGTCGGCGAGGTGACCGGGGCCGAACCCTCGACCGATGTTCACGCCGGTCTCGACGTCCGGGTGCGGGGCGACGTAATGCCGGCGATTCTGCTGCGCCGTGCGGTCGCCGTTTAGCAGCGACCACACGCAGCCAACGCTCGGCCGCGGTCGCCCGTCGCCGAACCGCCGGCCGGTGTTCAGCAACTGGAAGCCGTTCTCGTGGATCGGGGCGTATTCGTGGTGCATCGTGCGGATGAGCGAGAATATGTCGGCCATCGCCGCCATCTTCGGGAACAGTTCCGACAGGTGCATTCCCGACACTCGCGTTTGGATCGGGGCGAACGGCCCGCGAACGTCGCTCGTGGCGTTCGGCTTCGGGTCCCAGGTATCCAGTTGGCTCGGGCCGCCGGCCAACATCAGGAAGATGCAACTCTTGGCTTTCCCCGTCGGCACCGTGGCGGTCGCGGGCACTGTCGAGACGGTCGCCGCGGTCACGCCGGCAGCGGCGGTGCGGAGGAAAGTCCGGCGGTCGATCTGTGGCGTGGTCACGGCGAGTTCCTCGGCGGGAATTGTCCACTGCCAATGGTACTCCGCCGCCGTCGAGAGGCGAAACAGAATCCGTATCATGCCGGAACCATGACGCTCCCCCGATTCTTGATGCGCCTCGTCCTCGGCGGTCGCCGACCGATCACGACGGGCGAACACCGCGTCCCCGGCCTCGTCGCTCCGCTGACGATCCGCCGTGACAAGTTCGGCGTACCGACCATTGAGGCCGAGAACGACGCCGATGCGTACTTCGGCCTCGGCTTCGTGCAAGCCCAGGACCGCGGCTTCCAGCTCGAATCGCTTCTGCGGGTCGTTCGCGGGACGATGTCCGCGCTCGTCGGCGGGAAGGCCCTGCCGCTCGACCGGCTCAGCCGTCGCATCGGTTTCCGTCGGGCGGGCGAGCAGCAGTTGCCGGTGCTCGACGCCGACATTCGCGACGCCCTCATCGCCTTCACGACCGGCGTCAACGCCGGGCAGAAACATGGTGCCCACAAGCCGCCGCACGAGTTCGACCTGCTGAAGGGCACACCCACGCCGTGGGAACCGGCCGACGTGCTGGGGCTGGTGAAGCTCGAAACCTTCTTGCTACCTTCGAACTGGGATGTGGAACTGGCTCGCCTGCAAATCCTGCGGGCCGACGGCCCCGATGCGCTTCGCGACCTCGACCCGGCGAGCGTCGCCGCGACGGCCGACCGCAGCGGGTCAGCGGCGGCGGATGCCCTGGCGAGCGACCTGCGGTTGTTCTTGCAGTTCGCCCCGCGTGGCGGCGGGTCGAACAACTGGGTCATCGCCGGCCACCGCACGGCCACCGGGAAGCCGATCCTCGCCAGCGATCCGCACCTCGGGCCGAGCCTGCCGGCCCCCTGGTACCTCGTGCACGTCAATACGCCGACGTGGGCCGTCGCCGGGGCGGTGCTGGCGGGCTCACCGGTCTTCCCCATCGCCCACAACGGATTCGCTTGCTGGGGCGTGACCGCCGGCCTCACTGATAACACCGACCTCGTCCTGGTGAAGCCCGACCCGGCCTTCCCCACGGTGCGGGAAGTCATCGCCGTGGCCGATGGGGCGGACGTGGTCGAAGAGGTGATTCTCACGCCGCACGGCCCGGTCCTTGCCGCCGACGCAAACGAACTCATCGCGATGCGGGCGGTCTGGCTCGACCCCCTGCCCCTTCGCGGGTTCTTCGACGCGCGATTCGCTCGCTCGTTCGAGCAGTTCCGTCAGCCGTTCGCCGCGTGGCCCTGCTTGCCGCTGAATGTTGTTTACGCCGACGAAACCGGCACCACCGGCTACCAGCTCATCGGCCAGATTCCGAAGCGGAAACTCGGCCACGGCATCTTGCCCCTGCCCGCCGACGTTGCCGGCTGGGACGGCCTCGTACCCTTCGACGACATGCCCTTTGCCCTCGATCCGCCGGCCGGCTTCGTCGCCACCGCCAACGATCCGCAGTCGCCCGACCCTGCCTTCGGCATCGACTACGTCGATCCGTACCGGGCCGACATCATCCGTGCGGAGTTGGCCACGCGGAGCGACTGGAGCGTCGAGTTCTGCGGCAAGCTTCAGCGGAATCAGTGGTCGAAGCCCTGGGACGAAATCCGCGACCTCGTGCTCGCCATCCCCACGACCGACCCCGACGCGAAGCTCGGCCTCGACCTGCTCCGCGAGTGGGACGGCCACGTCACCGCCGACTCGCCGGCCGCGACGGTCTTCGAGTTGTTCCTCGCCGAGATGGCCACCCGCACCGCGAAGGCAAAGGCTCCGAAGTCCTGGCGCGCCGTCCTCGGCGGCGACCTGGACCTCGGCCCCTTCGCGCAAAGTTTGTTCGCCGAGCGCCGCGTCGGCCACCTCGTGCGCCTCTTGCACGACCGGCCCGTCGGCTGGTTCGAGCAACCGTGGAACTTCGAGATGGCCGACGCCCTGACGGCCGTCATGCGAACGCTGCGGAGCAAGCACGGCCCGGCCCCGGCCTTCTGGCAATGGGGCGACCTGCGACAGTTGCGGCTCGAACATCCGATCTTCAAGAACCATTGGCTCGGCCGCGTGTTCAACGCTGGCCCCGTGCCCCTTGGTGGCGACAGCAACACCGTCTTGCAGGCGGCCGCCATGCCGCTCACCCCGCTCGACTTCACCCACAACATCCCAAACCTGCGGGCCGTCTTCGATACCTCGAACTGGTCGAACTCGCGGTTCGTGCTGGCCGGCGGACAAAGCGGCAACCCGTGCAGTGCGAACTTCGTCGATCAGTTCGACCTGTGGCTCACCGGCGAGACCATCGACATCGCCTGGAACCCCGAAGACGTCATCCGCCGCTCCGTCGCCAGCCTGCGACTGTTGCCCGCGGGGTGAGCCGCCGTGACGGCAGGCCGTGCTGCTTCGTGATCGACACGATATTCCCGTGGTGGTTGGCCAGTTGCTTCAGCATGTAGGCCCGCCGCGTTTGCGTGGCCGACAGGCGGTACGTCTTCAGGTACTGCACCGAGCCGTCCGAGGCGACGATTCGCTCGCCGATGTGGTTCTCGTCGGCCGGGTCGAGCCTGCCGAAGAGCCGCTCCTGCTGGAACGGGCCGGCATACTACACCTTCTCCGCCGTCACCGGTACGTCCATCACGCCGACCGCCGCCACTCGCCCGAACGCCGTCCAGTCGGTTTGCATCACCTCAACGGCCGCTCGTAGGTCCGCGAGCAAACTCACCGCTTCCTCGCGAACCGGGAATTCGCACTGCGGCAACTCCGGGTACACGACGGCGTACTGCCAGATCAAAATGAGCCGCCCTGAAAGGGCGATTCATTCGCGATCCCGTCGGGCCGGACGGCATGGTTTGGGTGCCGAGGTGCTGGTCGTTTCAAGCAGCGGGTGGAGTTCGCGACCGACCGGCTCGAACCAGCTCCCTGTGCCAGTATCTCGTAGGTCGGGGGGAATAATAGGGGGCCCAGGGGGGGGGGGGGGGGCGGGGGGGGCTGTTTCGGCCCGCCCGAAAACAAGCGGGGAGCGAGGAACGGGCGCGGGATAGGGGGGCGCCC
>JBBQCQ010000218.1:0-6504 GCA_038318835.1 Gemmatales bacterium
CTCGCACGCGGACGCAGTTCGAGACGTTCCCGGCGGAGCGGAAGCAAGTCCTGGAATACGCCGGGGCGGAGCACACGCTAGAATTCGAGCCGCCCGGCCACCCGTTCGTCCGCGACCTGCTGGTTTGGCTGGACGGCTAACGGGCATCACTTCCCGGCCTTTTCGATCATCCGCAGATACTGGTCGGCTATCTCGCGTTGCGGCAGATACGCAGGCAGGGCGATCTTCTCCGGGCCGATGGCCTGTTCGAGTCGGACTTTCGCCTCGTCGATCTTCCCTTCGAGAATGAGAAGCATCGCCCGTTCCTGGAAGAACCCGGTCGCGGATGCCCACTTGCTCAGGCCTTGTTGAAGGTTTACTGGGCCGATCCCCCCGACAACGCCGACGGTCCCCATGAGGGGCAGAATCGGGACGCTGACGAAGTCCTGGAACTCGCCCATCGTCGGTTTGGCCGTCGCGGCCTGTACGGCGGACCGCTCCTCGGCCGACAGCGTCGGCAAGCGGGTCTCTTCGATAGCTTCACCGAGCCTGGCGAAGTTCCCGCGGAGGTGCCACAACTGCACGCGGAACTCCTGCACCTGGTTCGTCAACTGCGGCGGCAAGGCGTTGCCCTTCGCTCGCACTTCTTCCAGCAAGTCGTCGGCCGCTCGCAGGTACAGGTCGGCGTCGTCGAGTTTGCCCAGGGCGATGTTGATGCCGACCGCCAGCAACATGAGTTGCTCGGGTTGCGGCCCCAGGTTTTTCGCCTCCAGGGCTTCATGAAACTTCTCCAATGCCTGGATGAGTAGCCCGACACTGGCCGCCCCGCGAACCTGAGCGACCGTGTCCTGACTTTTGAACCGCGTCACGAAGAGGTCGTTGGCCGGTTCCATGAGCTTGTACATGCTTTGGAGCTGGGCCTCGAGGGCCTTCTTGTTGTCGTCGATTTCCTTCGTGTCCTGCCCGCCGGCCGCCGCTCGGTTGAGGTAGACGCGGGCCATCCGCAGGGCCTCGGCGGCCGGTTCTGGCAACGGGGGCCGCTGCGGGTCCGGGGTGGCCGGCTGATACACCTGGTGCAGTTCGTAGGCGGCCCCGAAGGCCTGAGCCGCTTCGGACGTGGTCATCGTGTCGGGCGGGGGGAGCCGCTCCAGATACTGCCGGAGCGCAGCTGTGTGGAGTGCCGGCCGCAAACTGGGCGGCAGACCGGGGATGGCCGGTTGGCCAGGGGCCGACATCATCGCCAGGGTCGAGTACGGGCCGGCGTAGTCCGGGTTCTCGGCGATGGCCCGCCAGACTGCCCGATACGCGAGAAGTTGATACGCCAGGGTCACGTCGGTCGGGCGGTGTGACGCCCGCAGGCCCGGCATGGCCAGCCGGGAGGCAAGGAAGGGGTTGCCCACGGCCCCCGCCGTGTTCGTCCAGATCTGTGCCCGTGTCATGAAGTCCGCCTGAGCGTGATTCCGCCCGATGTCGGCCCAGATGTGTGCGTCGATCGCGGCCAGTGGCGGCACCCGCACGGGGTCGCGCAGGTAGGCATCGAGGAAGGTGTCCTCCACGGCCGGCACCCGCCGGACCCCGTCGGGTGGGGCCGGCACCGGAGTCACCAGGTCTCGGCGGAACGCGAGCCGAACGGGGTCGAAGGCCAACCCCCGGAATACGTCGGGGCGGTACGCCTTCGAGTCGGGGTCGCCGAGGACGATCGCCCGGCCGTCGGCATGCCAGAGCGGGTAGTTCACCTGGAACGTCGAGAGTTGATACAGCGATTCCGTGGACACCGGCGAGAAGACGAAATCCAGCCCTGTGTAGACGAGGTACGTGATGTCGTTGCGGCCGCACATCTCGCGGAAATTCTTTACCTCGACCGCTTCGAGCGGTTCCGGCTTGTTCATCGACCGGCGGAGGAAGATGCGGCGGGCCTGGATCATCGCGTCCATTTCCGGCCGGTGGAACGCGAACCGACCGTTGGCGAAGACTTTTTCCCGCGGGGCGAACCAGGCCACGTAGTTGGCCAGGTCGAAGTTGACGATCAGCCCGTGATAGTCGTCGGGCAGTTTTTCGGACGTTCGCCAATCGTTCAGCATCTCCGCCGTGCGCTTCAGCCCGGCGTCGGGTTCGACGCCCCAGGCCACGCGGGCGGCCAGCGACGGGTGCCAGGGCTTCGGATGCAATTTGCCGGGGTAGGCAGCGACCACCAGGATCAACGCGGCCGGGAAGGCGACGATCCGCCCGACCCGGGAGAGCAAGAGCAGCAAGTTCGAGCGCGGGCCGTGAGCCGGGCCGAGCCGAACGCGCTCGATCAACCCCGAGAGGGCAAGCCCGAGCAAGGGCACCGCGACCACACTGAAGAGTAGGATCAGGCGGTATTGCACCAGGGCGAGTGCGGCGAACGCGACCCACAGGAGCACATGGGCGACCCGCAGACGGCCGAAGTTCCCCGCGATGGCGAGGGCTAACCCGCCGCCGACGAGCAGGGCGGCGAAGGCGTAGCCACTGAGGCTGTCACCCCGTTCTTCGCGGCTGATGTACGACTTCCGGTCGAGCGGCGAGAGCGTCACGTCGTTCAGGGTAAAGTCCGCTTGCGGGTTCGCCGGCAGGTGGAACCCCAACTCGGCCGGCAGTTCCCACACCCGGACGTGGTGCGGGGTCAGGCTGGCCGCTACGACGCACACGCCGAGCGCGATCGCGAGCGAGCGGACAGCCGGCGCATCGGGGTCGTCCTTCCGCACCAGTCGTTGCACCGCTTCGCCGACTAGCGTAAGGGCGACCGCGAGCGGGCCGAGGAAGAACCAGTTATCGGAACTCGCCCAGACCCACGACAGCACGCCGAGCGCAATCAGGTTGAAGCGCGACCCGGTTTTCCAGTCGCGGCCGAGTAGCACAAATAGCATGAGGGCCAGGAAGAAGGCCGAGAGAAGGATCGGCCGGAGGCCTGCGTGCGGGGCAGCGGCCACGACCGCGACGGCCATCGCGAGCACCCACGGCCAGACGGTCAGACCCGGCCGGCGAATCAGGAAGACGATGCCGAACGTGGCGGCGAACAATACCGCCTTCAGGACCACGAGGATAAACCCGCTCGGGTCGGCGTTGTACAGCAGATAGGCGAGAACGCTCGACAACCACGAGTGATTCACCCACATCCGCCCGGCCGTCGCGAACGAGAATGGGTCGGACCCCAGCGAGTACTCGCCGTTCAGGAGTGCCCGCCCGCTGGCGTAGTGCAGCCACTGATCGTTATTGCGGGCGATGTTCGAGGCGACCAGGAACGCCGTGACCAGCACCAGCACCAGCATGGCCAGATCGACGGACTTCACCCACGCGGGCCACACGGTGGGAGGCGAGACGGGCGAAGGCGGCAAATCGGCCGGCGGGGCTACGGTCGGCGGAAGGGGTTGCTCGGCAGCGGATGATACGATCACAAAGGCCTCGGGGCGGCGTGACGGCACGATACTGGTGTGCTGTCACGGTAGATACGCCCCCGAAGCTGGTCAAGTTCATCGCCGACGGATCACGCCGAACCCCAGCAGCCCACCCCTCACCCACGGGCTAGTCGTCTCCCCTCGCGGTCCTTCCCTTGGGGCGATGGCATCGACCGATGGCCCGGTCAGGTCTTGCCGCCCCGTGGGGTACACATTGACGGTCGAATAGCCAAGCCGTGGCGACGGGCCGTAAGCTCCGAAGTAGCCCGTGGTGTAGTGGCCGCGGTGGGCGTCACCACCGCCGAACGCGCCCGGCGTCGGGCCATAAGTCGGCACCGGCGGGCCGTAGAGGCTGTGCCCGTTCGACCACTGCGTCCCGAGTGCGCGGGGGTATCCGAAGGCGTAGGGGCCGTAGGGGAGGCCGTAGTAATTCCAGCCAGGGTAGCCGTACCCGAAGCCGGGGTAGCCGTACCCGCCGACGCCGATCCCGACGCCAACGAACCCACGAGTTTGAGCGGACGCCGTCAGGGCCATCCCGGCCAACAGGACGGCGGAAGTGAGACACAAGCGGACGATCATCGTGATGCTCCTGATGAGAGACATCGGGATCATCGGCCGTCGTGATGGTGGGACGGGACGCGAAGGCGAACCCGCGACCCGCGGCCGGTCGGGGCTTGCCGGACAACCGGCAGGGGGCGTGCAACTGTTACGCGGCCGGCTCGACAGTGACGCGAAGGGGTTCCGCCCCCTGATCGACGCGATCTGGGTCGGGGCCGCAGGAGAGAATCTGATCGGCCTTCAACTCGGCCAGTTCCATCGCCCCGGTCCAAACAATGCACCGGTCCTTGTTGTGGGCCTCCAGCATCATCTGCACGCACTTCTCGACCGTGTACCCGAACACCTTGCGCAACACCGTCACGACGAATTCCATCGTGCTCAGGTCGTCGTTGTGCAGAATCACCGCGTAAGGCGGCTGCCGTTTGGTGCGGACGTCCGTCTGCTCTTTCGGCAGGGTGATGGCCGGGCTACTCATCGCGGGAAAGACTCCAGGCGGATAACAACAGTGTACAGCCTCATTTCTTGAAATCACCACCCGGCGCGGCCGTCTCATCCAGGAAAGAGTTGCTCCCGACCCGCGGGGCGACCATAATCCGAACATCATCTCTTCGAGGGCCAGTCTCATGTTCAACCCGGTATGCTTCCGGTTCGGTCTGGTGATCGCCACGATCGCGCTCGTCGCGACCACGCGCGAGGCAGCGGCAGCTCCGCCGTTGAGCAAGGACGTGCAAGAAATCTTGTCGTGGGTGCCGCCGGATGCGGCGATCTTCTTCCACGCCGATGTGCAGAGCGTTTGGAACAGCAAACAGGTCGGTCACATCCGCAAGGCGAACCCGAATAGCATCTTCGATCAGGTCGATGTGATCGCCGGCGCACTGGGCGTGCCAACCGAGACGGTGCAAACCTTCACGATCTTCATGCCGAAGCTTAAAGGGAACGGGGACCAGCAGGCCGTCTGTGCCGCCGTCACCCTCGCGAAGCCGCACAACCCGAAGCAGATCGTGACCGCCCTTGCGACCCTCGGCGGGCTGAAGAAACTACCGCCGGACTTCGCCAGCGACAAGTTCAAGAAGGAGCGGGAGAACGTCTACTCGATCGGTGAAGGGAAAGAGGGCAAGGAGAAGACGCTGTTCCTGTTCGACCACCCGACTCGCGTCGTGATTCTGGGGCCGAAGGGGCACGACCTGACGAAGCCCGTCGGTGGCGACAAGAAGGGGCCGACGACCGAAGCCCTCGACGCGGCCCGTGCAGGTCAGGCGATGGCCTTCGGGTTGAACTTCGCCAACTTGCCCGACGAAATCCGCCAGGAGAACGTGCCGGCCGAAATGGAACCGTTCAAGCCGCTGATCCACTCCGATTCGATCACGGCAACGGGCACGTTCGCGGACGATTTCACGCTGACCGTGAATGTGAAGTGCCCGACGCGGGCCAAGTCGCTCGAAGCCGAGAAGTCGATGGGCGTGTTCCGCACGCTGATGCAAACGCTACTCTCAGTCGGCGTCGGTGAAATTCAGAAGGACGAGAGTATGGCGGGCCTCGTGACCCTCGGCCGGCAGACGCAAGACATCTTGAAGGTGGCGAAGATTTCCAGCGACGACACCCAGGCGACCGCCACCCTGAAGGCGAAGGCCGACCTGGACCTGACGCCGTTAGTCGTGCAGCTGATGGGCGCGACCGGCGGAGCCGCGGCCCGCGCGCAGACGACAAACAATCTGAAGCAAATCGGCCTGGCCATGCACAACTACGAGAGCACCTATGGCAGTTGCCCGGCCGCGGCCATCATCGGCAAGAAGGGCAAGCCGCTCCTGTCGTGGCGAGTGGCGGTGCTGCCGTACATCGAACAAGACAACCTGTACAAGCAATTCAAGCTCGACGAGCCGTGGGATAGCGAGCACAACAAGAAGATTCTCGACAACAACCCGATGCCGCCGGTCTACGGCGTGATCGGCGTGACGAAGCCGGAGGACAAGGACACGCACATGCAAGTCTTCCGCGGCAACGGGGCCTTGTTCGACCTCGTTCAGGGGTTCAAATTCGCGAGCGTGGCCGACGGCACCTCGAACACGGTGATGATCGCGATGGCCGCCAAGGCGGTGCCGTGGACGAAGCCGGACGACCTGGAATTCGACCCCAAGGCTAACCCGGCCGACCTGGTACTGTTCGTGAAGGACATCACGCACATCGCATTCGCCGACGGATCGGTGCGAACGGTGAGGAAAACGACTACGGCCGAGGTCTGGCGGGCGATCGTCACGAAGGCTGGCGGCGAAGTCGCCAACCTCGACTGACCCGAATCTCATCGAGTCGCCGGCGGTCCGGCGGCTCGCGCACTTTCAGGAGTTCCCATGTCACGCCTTATCCCCATCGCTGTAGTAGTGGCCTTCGCCGGCCTGTTCGCGTTGTCGCCGTCCCGGCCGGCGAGTGCCGACAGTCGGCCACTGCCGGCCGACCTGGCGATGGTGCCGCCGGACGCCTTCGCGTTCGTCCACATCCGAGCGGCCGACCTGTGGAATCACTCTGAACTGAAGCCGTGGCGGGGCGTCTTCGAGGC
>JBBQCQ010000219.1:0-6502 GCA_038318835.1 Gemmatales bacterium
AGGTCGGCGAGGGCGGCGGCAGTGGTACGCTTCTCGAACCCGGCCTCTGGCTCCTCCGTCGAACCGACGAGGATGCGGCCGTCACCCCGTGGCACAAGGTATCGCTTGCCGTCGATGACCGTCCGCCGCAGCAGCCCGGGGGCACCGTCCAAGAGTAGAATTTGCCCGCGAACGGGATGAACGACAGGTCGGCAGTTCAGGTCGTTCAGCATTCGCTCACTCCACGGCCCCGCGGCCACGAGGAAGCGGTCGGCCGTCACCCGTTCGCCAGATGCCAATTGGACCGCCCGTACCCGGTCGCGATCTGTGTGCCAGCTTTCGACACCGGTGTGCGGATGGAGAGCGACGCCGATCTTAGCAGAGTAAGCAATCAGAGATCGAAGGTGTCGGGGATTCCGCACCTGGGCCATGTCCGGCAGGTGGTAGCACTTCCGCCCGTCTGTTTGCAGGTGCGGGTCGCCGGAATTGAATTCGCCTCGCGCCGCGAGGCCTTCGTGCCATTCTTCGAACGCGATCCCCTCCGCCGCCCACAATTCGACCGCGTACTCGTCCTCCGGCGTCAAAAACTCCAGCCCGCCGTTCACGCGGTAGCCGTTCTCGATGCCGGTCGCGTCCTTCAACATCACCGACATGCCGGGGAAGCTCGCCGAGCCGATGGCCCGCAACTTATCCAGCGGCGTCGCGGCCCGGTTGGGGTTGCCCGGTGGGATGATGCCGGCCCCGGCCCACGACGCCTCGCGGCCGAGGTCGCCACGGTCGTAGACGGCCACCGTTGCCCCGGCTTCCCGCAGGCGGATCGCACAGGTCAGGCCGATGATGCCGCCGCCGATAACCAGGATGTCGGGGCCGTTCGCCATGCGACTGTTATACGAGTCCGGCCGCACGCCCGGTCCACGCGGAGCGTCGTAGAATGTTCCCGAATACCACCGGCCGCGAACCCGGTCCGCCGACCGGGTGTCTTGCCGATATGCTCGCCACGAAGAACCCCCCGACGATGGATTCGCACACGCTCGACCTGTTGGAGTTCGACAAGGTCCGCGACTTGCTCGCCACGTACACCGCGTCGTCGCTCGGCCGTGACCGGGCGAAGCAACTCGAACCGGGCACGAAAGCCGAGGCGATCCGCGCCGAACTTGCTCTTGTCTCCGAGATGGTGGAAGCCCTCATCGACGGACAGGCACCGCCGTTCAGCGGCCTACACGATGTTCGCTTGCTCGTGCGCCGGGCGGCGATCGGCACGGCCCTCACAGCGGAACAACTCCTCGAAGTCGGCGAGACGCTCAATGTCACGGGGGCGATGTACCGCTACCGGGCGCGGCTCAGCGAACGCCACGGCGGGTTGATCGATCTACTCTCGACCATCGAAGACCACGGCGCAGTGGCGAAGACCATCAGCGGGTGCATCGATGGCCGTGCGCATGTTCTCGATATGGCCAGCCGCGAACTCGGCGTCGTTCGGCAGAAGCTGTTTGAACTGGAAGAAAAGGTGAAGGCCGAGGTACGGCGGTTGCTCCGCGACCCGGAGTTGCGGAAAATCCTCAGCTACCCGAACGCCACGGTCAACGGCGACCACTACGTTTTGCCGGTGGCCGTCAACCACCGGCACAAGGTCGAGGGCATCATCCATCGCGTCAGCGGCACCGGCGAGACGGTCTTCGTGGAACCGGCGTCGATAGCGCGGCTGAGCGCCGAGCGCATCACGCTGAAGGCCGAGGAAGACCGCGAGGTGAAACGCATCCTCCGGCGACTGAGCCAGGAAGTCGGCCGGGTGTCGAAGCCGCTCTGCTATTCGCTCGAAGTCCTTGCGAATCTCGACCTCATAACCGCGAAGGCCCGCTACAGTCGCGACTTCGATATGTTCGCCCCGATCATCAACGACGACGGCAAACTCTGGCTCCGCAACGCCCGTCACCCGGTCCTCGAAAACATCTTCCGCCACGAACCCCGCCCCGACGGCGGCCCGCCCCGCAAGGTCGTGCCCCTCGACCTCCGTCTCGGCCTCGGCTTCAACCTGCTTATCATCACCGGCCCGAACACGGGCGGGAAAACCGTGACCCTCAAGACCACCGGCCTGCTTTGTGTGATGGCCCAGTGTGGGATGCACGTACCTGCCGGCGAGGGAAGCACCGTGCCCATTTTCCGCCAGATTCTTTCGGACATCGGCGACGAACAGAGCCTCGAACAGTCACTCAGCACGTTCAGTTCACACATCTCGCGGATCGCCAAAATCTTCGACCTGGCCGACGACCACAGCCTCATTCTCCTCGACGAACTTGGGGCTGGCACCGATCCGGTCGAAGGGGCCGCGCTTGGTCGCGCCATCCTCGATCAACTCGATAGCATCAGCGCACGGGCCATCGTGACGACGCACCTCGGCGATCTGAAAACCTACGCCTTCAACAACGAGCGGGCCGAGAACGGGGCCGTCGAGTTCGACGACGAAACGCTGCGGCCGACGTACAAGCTGCACATCGGCCAGTACGGTATGAGCAATGCCCTGAAGATCGCCCGCCGGTTGAAGCTGCCGAAGGAGTTGCTGAAGCGTGCCCGCCGGTATCTGAAGCGGCGGAAGGGGAAGACCGGCGAACTGGCTCGGTTGCAGGAGTTGCGGGCCGAGGCGGAGAAGGCGAAACTCGACGCGCTCGCCGCCCAGCACGAGGCCGCTCAGCAGAAGGCCGAGTACGAGCGCAAGGCCACGGCCCTGGAGCGCGAGCATCAGGAAGCGGAAGCCCTCACCGTGCAGCGCGAACGGCTGAAAGCGAACGACCGCGTTCACGTCTCGCGGTTCGACGCCGTCGGTAAGGTGGTGCGCGTGGACACGAAGAAGCAAACGATCACCGTCAGCCTCGGCCTCGGTCAGTGGGAAGTGCCGTTCGCGGAAGTCACGCCCGTCGCCGAGTGAGGGTAGGCAAGGCCGACCCACTCCGGTTTCACCACCGCCAGGTAGGCCATCAGTACGCCGGTGCCGATGCTCTCGACGGCGATCACGGGCAGGTGGAACAGCACCACGGTCACGGCGGCCGTCTTCCCGCCGTCGGCCATGCCGAACCAGACCACTGCCCCATTGGCGAGGACCGTCGCATTGCTGACAAGGCACCCGAGGGCTACGCCAACCGGGAAGGCAAGCTTGCGATTTCGGGCCAGAAGCGGACGCAGGAGCCAACTGAGGGCGAAGCCGCCGAGGGCAGGTAGGCCGATCACAGTGGTGTTGACGCCGAGCGTCTGGAAGCTGCCGTGGGCGAAGAGGAACGCCTGAAACGTGAGAGCGACGATCACCGCGATGCCGACGAACCGGCCGAGCAAAACCCCGGCGATGGCGTTCAGCAACAGGTGAACGCTTCCCACCGGGGTCGGGACGTGTAGCTGTGAAGCGACGAACAATGCGGCCGTTAGCAAGCCGATTCGCGGCACCTGCTCCTCGGCCACTCGCGGCAGGCCAATGCTGACGAGCACCCCCGCCGCCAGCCACCCGCCCGCTAGCCACGGAGTCGAGAGAACGCCGTCGGGCAAGTGGACCGCGAACAGCATGCGGTTACTGGCCGGGCAGCTTCCCGCCGGGCGTCATCTTGTCGACGAGGCCGGGCAGGTACTTCGAGAGTTGCTTGGCCAGTTCCGGCATCGGCATGCCGGTTTGCTTGGACATTTCTTCCATCTTGTCCGAGCCGATGGCCGACTGCACCTGATCCGGGCTGATCAACTCATTCTTCCCCGAACCGACCCACGAATTGAAGATACTGCCCAGTCCTTTTTCCTTGAACTGATTCATCAACGACCCGAGCGGGCCACCCCCAGACCCATCGACGGCGGTCTTCCCCCCCGAGGAACCGAGGAGTTTGTCCTTGATCGCGGACATGATTTTTTGCTTCATGCTCGCGCCAAAGAAGCTCATAATGAATTCGATCACCTTGAACATGGGCAACGTCTCCGGTGTGAATCGTGGTGAACCTGTACCTCTCGCAAGAGTTGTACGAAAATCTCACGGAGCGAACATGACCGACTGGCTTTCCGTGGGTGTCGCTTTCGTGGTTGCGGTGGCCAGCGTGGCGGCCGCGGACCCCGTCCGGGTGACCAAGGATGGCACGTTTAAGCAGCATCTCCACTGGTCGCCCGACGGAAAGCGATTCCTGCTTACGCGCATCCACGAGGGGAAGATGGCCCTCTGGACGATGGCCGACGACGGCACGGAGCTGAAGCGACTGTTACCGGGCCACACCATGCCCGACTTCGATGGCAGTTGGTCGGCCGACGGCAAGCGGATCGTCTACGTCTACGACACCCTCCAGAACACCGATGGCAAACTTCAGATCAACACCTGCGCCGCCGACGGTGCAGACGACAAAGTACTCGTGCCGCACAAGGCGTTCGAGGAGTCGCCACGATTCTCGCCCGACGGCAAGCGGGTATTGTGGGTCAGCACGCGGGACGGCAACCCCGAGCTTTACACGATCGACATCGACGGAAAAAACATCCAGCGCCTGACGAGCGAAATCGCCTCCGACCTCCACCCGGCGTGGTCGCCCAATGGGAAGCGGATCGCCTTCGCGAGTGCCCGCAGTGGCCGGCAGAAGGTGTACACCATGAAGGCCGACGGCACCGACCTGAAGCAACTGACGGACGGCGACTATCTCGATTCGTGGCCGGTCTGGTCGCCCGATGGGAAGAGGATCGCGTTCGTCTCTCACAGGGGCGGGAACTACGACCTCTTGCTGATGAATGCCGACGGCACGGCCGCGCGGAACCTGACCGCCCATGCGGCCCAGGACACGTCGCCGACATGGTCGCCGGACGGCAAGCGGATCGCGTTCATCTCCACCCGCGACGGCGGCAGCGATGTGTACGTCCTGACGGTACCGGAGTAACTCTCCCGATCAGTCGACTTCCGGGGCGAGCAACACCCGTGCGGTGATGTCGGCGGTCGTGTACCGTTCTACCAGTCGCTTGTAGTACGGGCTGCGGTGGTCCTTCGTGCGAAGCACCTTCATCACCTTTAGGGCCGCGTCGCGATCATTTCGTCGGAAGTGAACCTCGGCCAGCACTTCCTGATGCCATCGAACGGCCGGGGCGAGTTCCACGGCTTTCTTGGCCGACCGCAGAGCCGCGTCCAGTTCGCGACCGCACCCGGCCGCAGCCTGGGCGGCTGTGGCGTGCGACCACGCGCTCTCGGGGTTCTCGCGGATCAGTTTCAGAAACGCCGTCCATGTGATCTGGAACAGGGCGTCGGCTTCCGTCTTCTGCTTCCGACGGTCGAACTCCGCGACGATGACGGTCAGGAACTCGACGTGACCCGGTAACAGGGTCAGGACTTCCTTCGCTTCCGCGAAGGCTTCGGGCACTTTGCCCGCCGCGAGAGTTGCTCGCGCTCGATAGGCGCGGACGTTGGTCGGCACGCGAATGTAGCCGCCACCATCGCAGAAGACGATGTTCGGCGTCTGTAGCAAGAAGTGAAGGTTCCGCTCGGTGGCGACAGCCGCCCCCTCGTAATCCTGGAGCACGTCGGCAGTACGCCCGAGTTGATTCCAGACGTTGCCCCGCATGGGGGAGTAGTACCAGACGCACTTCCGCGTCCAGTCACGTTCTGCCTTCATGTCCGTCAACTCGCCGCGCTCCGTGAGTTCGTGGAGGAAGCGGCCGCGCATCTGGGCATCTCCGAGGGTCACGGTGTACGAGAGCTTGATCCGCCGACTGCCTTCGGCCTCGTCGCCGCCCGTGCGTAAGCTCTTGCCCGAGAGGTACAACAAGATCGGGTTGTTCGGATACTGCCGCCATCCCTGCGCGAAGACTTTGGCCGCTTCGGCGGGCTTGCCACGCTCCTCCAGGAGTTCCCCCAGGTCGAGGTAAACCTTGAAACTCTCGTTCGTGTCGTACATCCACGAGCGTGGCCCCCGGTCGGCCGGGGTCGCGCATAACTCGCGAATTTCGTTCGCGGTTCGGGGCTTGTCGGCGGAGTCGAACCCCCACTCCCGGACGGCCGCCCGCAGTTCGCGCTCGACACCGTCCAGGTCGCCTGCGTGCCGGGCCACCGCTGCCCGCGCGCGATGGATGCGAACGCGGTTGAGGACCGAACCGTTCGTGCTGGCGGTTGCCCAGGTGTCCATGAGGACGTTCGCCTTAACAAGGCGGTCGGCGCTGGCCGTGCCGGTCATGAGTTCGCGGACCCGCCGCATGGTCTCACCAGCGTCCCCGTCGCGTTGTTCGGCACTGTGGCGGAAAGCCTTCCACCAGCCTTTCGCCGGTTCCGCATCCTCTTCGTACAGCAACTCGAAGGGGTCCGGCAGGGCGTTGTAAAGGAAGTCCTCGCTGCGGCGCTCGTTCTGGGCATAGAACCGGCCGGCGTGGTCCGCAGACAGGTCGTAGTGCCCCGACCGCAGCGAGGCGCGGAGGAACTCGCGGATCAAGTAACTGCTCCGGCCCGTGAGTTGTTCGCCGATCTTGTTGAACAGTTGGACCGAGTCGTCCTTCCGCCCGAGTTGCGCCAGGATGCGGGCGCGGCGCATGTCGTAAT